>DATKQA010000580.1:0-9426 GCA_035523835.1 Candidatus Sulfotelmatobacter sp. | reverse complement strand
GCTCTTCACGGTGCTGTTCGTGGTCGATCCGGCGCCGCTCCTGGCCGGTGCGCAAACCGCGGCCCAGGCGCTGTTCCCGTGATGCCGGGCGGGTGAACGCCGCGTGGGCATCGGCCGGCCGCTGCTGCCCGCGGGCTTTGCGCTGGTCGCGCTGGCCGATATCGACAGCACGAACGAGGAGGCGAAGCGCCGGGCCGAGCAGGGCGCACCGGGCGGCACGGTGGTCTGGGCGCGGCAGCAATCGAGCGGCAAGGGCCGACGCGGGCGAAGCTTCGTCTCGCCGCCCGGCAACTGCTACAGCTCGCTGATCCTGCGCCCGAGGCTCGCGCCGGCCGTCGCCGCCGAGGCCTCCTTCGTCACCGCCGTCGCGGTGGCCGAGGCCGTCGCCGCGCTCCTGCCGGCCGGGCCGCGGGTCACCTGCAAATGGCCGAACGACGTTCTGGTCGACGGCCGCAAATGCTCCGGCATCCTGCTCGAATCCCGCCTCGGCGGCACGGCGGTGGACTGGATCGTCATCGGCGTCGGCATCAACGTGCAAAGCCACCCCGAGGGCCTGGAATTTCCGGCGACGAGCCTTTCGGCCGCGGGCGGGGCGGCCGGCGTCGAGAGCGTGCTGGAGAAATATCTCGAACGGCTCGCCTTCTGGCTCGACCGTTGGCAGGCCGAGGGCTTTCAACCCGTGCGCGCGGCATGGCTGCTCAGCGCCGACGGTCTCGGCCGGCCGGTGCGCGTGCGCCTCGCCGATGCTACGCTCGATGGCGTCTTTGAATCGCTCGACGAGCAGGGCGCGCTGGTGCTGCTCGGCGCTGACGGCAGTCGTCGACGCATAACGGCCGGCGAAGTCTTCCGTCCCGCCTGATCGCCTATCCCAGAGGTTGCCATGCTGCTTGCCATCAATGCCAACAACACCAACACCAAGTTCGCGCTGTTCAGGGACGGCGCGATGCTGCACGAATGGCGCATCCTCACCATCGCCGGGCGCACCGCCGACGAATATGCCGTGTGGTTGACGCAGCTCATGCGCCTGCAGGACTGCCGCATCGAGGATGTCGACGCCACCATCATCTGCACCGTGGTGCCGCAGGCGCTGTTCAACCTGCGCCTGCTCTGCCAGGGCTATTTCAAGAGCGAGCCGCTGGTCATCGGCGATCCCAAGGTCGATCTCGGCATCAAGGCCCTGGTCGACCGGCCGAGCGAGGTCGGCGCCGACCGGCTCGCCAATGCGGTCGGCGCGCACGTGCTGTTCCCCGGCAAGGCGGCGGTGGTGGTCGACTTCGGCACCTCGACGAATTTCGACGTGGTCGACGAGCAGGGCAATTTCTGCGGCGGCATCATTTCGCCCGGCATCAACCTCAGCCTCGAGGCGCTGCACATGGCGACGGCGCAATTGCCCAAGATCGCCCTGGCCAAGCCGGACAAGGTGATCGGCACCAACACGCTCGGCTGCATGCAGTCCGGCGTGTTCTGGGGCTATGTCGGCCTGGTCGAGGGCCTGGTCGCCCGTGCCAAGGCGGAATGGGGCCGGCCGATGGTGGTGATCTCCACCGGCGGGCTGGCGCCGCTCTTCGTCGGCGCGACCAGCGTGATCGACGAGACCGCGCCCGACATCACCATGCGCGGGCTCTTGCAGATCTATCACACCAACATCCGGCCGCAGGCTTGACCGGCACGATGACCGCCACGGCCGACAGCCTCGTCTTCCTGCCGCTCGGCGGCGCCGGCGAGATCGGCATGAACCTCAACCTCTACGGCTGCGCCGGCCGCTGGCTGATGGTCGATCTCGGCACCACCTTCGCCGACGAGAGCCTGCCCGGCATCGATCTCGTGGTGCCCGATCCGAGCTTCATCGAAGCAGAGCGCGACAACATCGAGGCGCTGGTCCTGACCCACGCGCACGAGGATCACCTCGGCGCCGTGCCCTATCTCTGGCCGCGGCTGCGCTGCCCGGTCTATGCCACCGCCTTTGCCGCGGCGGTGCTGCGCCGCAAGCTCGACGAGGTCGGCCTCGCCGACCAGGTGCCGATCGTCGAGTACCGTTCCGGCGAGCGGCTGGCGCTCGGCCCCTTCGTCGTCACGCCGATCGGCATTACCCACTCGATCCCGGAAAGCCAGGCCCTCGCCATCGAGACGTCGTTCGGCACCGTGCTGCATTCCGGCGACTGGAAGCTCGACGCCGATCCGCTGGTCGGGCCGCTCACCGACGCGGCGGCGCTCGCCGCGCGCGGCGAGGCCGGCGTGCTGGCGCTGGTCTGCGATTCGACCAACGTGCTGCGCCGGGGTGGATCCGGCTCGGAAGCGGCGGTGCGCGACAGCCTGCTCGGCCTCCTCGCCGGCCGCCCGGGGCGGATCGTCGTCACCACCTTCGCCTCGAACATCGCGCGGCTGGAAACGATCGCCACCGTGGCGGCGAAACTCGACCGCCATCTGGTGCTGGTCGGCCGTTCGCTCTGGCGCTTCGTCGAGGCGGCGCGGGACTGCGGCTATCTCAAGGGCCTGCCGCCGTTCCTGACCGAGCGCGATTTCGGCTATCTGCCGCGCGACAAGGTGCTGCTGCTCTGTACCGGCTGCCAGGGCGAGCCGCGCGGCGCCATGGCCCGCATCGCCGGCGGCGAGCATGCCCATGTGACGCTCGCGCCCGGCGATCTCGCGGTCTTCTCCTCGAAGATCATCCCCGGCAACGAACGCACGCTCTATCGCCTGCACAATCTCCTGGCGCTGGCCGGCGTCGAGGTGGTGACCGAGAAGGACCACTTCATCCATGTCTCCGGCCATCCCTCGCGCGACGAACTGGCGCAGATGTATCAGTGGGTGCGGCCGCGCATCGCCGTGCCGGTGCATGGCGAGCCGCGCCATCTCCGCGCCCACGCCCGGCTGGCGCTGAGCCTGCAGGTGCCGGAAGCCGTCGTGGTCGGCAACGGCGACCTGCTGCGGCTGGCGCCGGGGCCGGCGGCGGTGCTGGAGCGGGTGCCGGCGGGGCGCCTGGCGGTCGACGGGCAGAGCCTGATGCCGGTCGAAAGCGGCGTCTTGCAGCGCCGGCGCAAGCTGGGCTTCAATGGCGTCGCCGTCGTCGTGCTGCTATTCGCCGCCGATGGCCGTCTGGCCGACAGCCCCCGCGTGGCGCTGCACGGCGTCGCCGAGGCCGAGACCACCGGCCTCGCCGCGGAGGCGGCCGAGGCGGTGGCGGAAGCGGTCGGGCGCCTGCCGCGGCGCTTTGCCGCCGAGGATGATAGAGTGACCGAGGCGGCGCGCCGGGCCTTGCGGCAAACGGTACGTCGGGTGTCGGAGCGGCGGCCCGTGGTCGAGGTGCAGATCGTGCGGCTCCCGGCGACGTCGGGCGAGGCTGCGATGGAGAAGGAGGCTGTGGCATGATCGGTCGGCTCAATCACGTGGCGATCGCGGTTCCCGACCTGGACGCCGCCGCGGCGACCTATCGCGATACGCTCGGCGCCAAGGTTTCCGCGCCGCAGCCGGAGCCGGACCACGGCGTGACGGTGATCTTCGTCGATCTCGGCAATACCAAGATCGAGCTGCTGCATCCGCTCGGCCAAGCCTCGCCGATCGCCAACTTCCTCGAACGCAATCCCTCCGGCGGCATCCACCACCTCTGCTACGAGGTCGCCGACATCATCGCGGCGCGCGACCGGCTGAAAGCGGAGGGCGCCCGTGTGCTCGGCGACGGCGAGCCGAAGATCGGCGCGCACAAGAAGCCGGTGCTGTTCCTGCACCCGAAGGATTTCGTCGGCACCCTGATCGAGCTCGAACAGGTATGACGACAGCGCCGGCCTGAGCCATGGCCTGGTTCACCTACGTCGCCGTCTTCATCATCATATGGTGGCTGGTGCTGTTCATGGTGCTGCCGGTCGGCGTGCGCACGGCCTATGACACCAATCAGCCGCTCGAGCCGGGCCATGCCTCCAGCGCGCCGGTGCGGCCGCGCATCCTGCTGAAGTTCCTCGTCACCACGGCAATCACCGTGGTGCTGTTCACCGTCTACTGGCTGATGCAGCACTACGACGTCTTCGGCGTCGACGAAATGTTTCGCTGAGGCGCCGCGGCGCCCCGCGAAATCGCCGGGCCGAAAAGAAACAAGACCCGCGAGGGGTCTTGAAAAGAGGCGTTCCGAATTGGTTTTGTTCTGTGCGCCTTCGTCCGACACTTCCCCACGGGACTGTCCGACGTTCCCTCCCTAGACCTGGGCGCCGATCACGGCGCATGGCCCTTTTTTTTACGCCAGGAACACTATCGCAAGCCATTGTTGGCGTCATTAGGAATCTTGCGTCCGGCGGCAGGAAATCGACCGAGTCTTTCGCGCTGCAACATGACCGCGCGGTCAGGCCTCAGGTCAGGACGATGCGAACCAGGAAGGCGAGGGCGATGATGACGACCGCCGGGTTGAGGTCGGCGAAGCGGCCGCTCAAGAGCTTGGCCAGGGCATAGACGATGAAGCCGAGGCCGAGCCCGTCGGCGATGGAGAAGGAGAGCGGGATGGTGATCGTGGTGACCACGGCGGGGACGAATTCGCTGATGTCGTCCCAGTCGAGGTCCTTCAGGCTGCGCGCCATCAGGCAGGCGACGTAGAAGAGCGCCGGCGCCGTGGCATAGGCCGGCACCGCGGCGGCGAGCGGCGAGAGCAGCAGCGCGGCCAGGAACAGCACGGCGACGGTGGCGGCGGTGAGGCCGGTGCGTCCGCCGGCATCGACGCCGGCGGCGCTTTCGATGTAGCTCGTCGTGGTCGAGGTGCCGAGCGCGGCGCCGACCATGGCGGCGCTGGAATCGGCGATCAACGCCTGGCCGAGGCGCGGCAGCTTGCCCTCCTTGTCGAGCAGGCCGGCGCGGTGGGCGACGCCGATCAGGGTGCCGGTATTGTCGAACAGGTCGACGAACAGGAAGGCGAAGATGATGGTGCCGAGGCCGAGCTTCAGCGCGCCGGCGATGTCCATCTGCAGGAAGGTCGGCGCCAGCGACGGCGGCGCCTTGAAGATGCCGTGGAACTGCGTCAGCCCGAGCGGGATGCCGAGCACGGTCACCACCAGGATGGCGATGACGATGGCGCCGGGCACGCGGCGATAGGACAGCGCCACGGTGAGCAGGAAGCCGACGGCGGCGAGCAGGGTCGGCGGGTCCTTGAGGTTGCCGAGCGTCACCAGGGTGGCCGGGCTGGCGACGATGACGCCGGCGCTCTTCAGCGCGATGATGGCGAGGAACAAGCCGATGCCGGCGGCGATGCCGAACTTCATCGACAGCGGAATGGCATTGACGATCCATTCGCGCACCTTGAACACGCTGAGCGCGAAGAACAGGATGCCGGAGATGAAGACGGCGCCGAGCGCCACCTGCCAGGTGTGCGGCGTCGGGCCGAGCACGACGACGAAGGTGAAATAGGCGTTGAGCCCCATGCCCGGCGCCAGCGCCACCGGATAGTTGGCATAGAGGCCCATCATCAGGCTGCCGAAGGCGGCGGCGAGACAGGTGGCGACGAACACCGCGTTGATGTCCATGCCGGTCTTCGCCAGTATCTGCGGATTGACGAAGATGATGTAGGCCATGGTGAGAAAGGTGGTGAGGCCCGCCAGCAACTCGCGCCGCACCGTGGTGCCATGGGCATTCAGGCCGAAGTATTGCTCCAGCATTGTCCGTTCCCCCCTCGCGTGCCGCGATCCCGCTCGAATCGGGCGCTCGTCGCCCGACTCTGCCGAAAGCATCGGCGGCGAACAAGCCGGCGCCGGCAGCGGATAAGCTTTTCTTAAGCACGGCGGTGCCAGGCTTGGCGCATGCACCCGCTCCTTCTCGCCGCCGCCGTGCTCGTCGCGGCGCCCCTGCCGGCACTGGCGCAAAGCCGGGCCGATGCGCCATCCGGCACCGTCACAATGAGCCGCGACGACTGCCGCCGGCTGGTGCAATACCGCCCCGATGCCGGCGTCGCCTATCGGCCCGGCGTCGACGTGCACGGCAAGCCGGTGGCGCCGGCCGATCTCGCCCGCGCCGACAACGGCGGCGCGCCGCGGCAGATCACCATCGACCTGAAAATTCCGCTCGGGCAGTTGGCGAACGCCAACGCGCCGGCCGATCTTCGCCGCTCCTATGTCAACACCGGCCAGGTGTCGATCGACCTGAACGACGGCAGCGTCACCGTGAACGGCAAGAAGCTCGGTGCCGAGGGCGATGCCGCTGTGCTCGACGCCTGCCGCAAGGCCGGCATTCGCTAGCCGCCGCGCGCGCCGCCGGCCGCGCCGGCGCTGCCAAAATAAAACCACGATCCCCCGCCAGGGTGCGGGCGCTTTCGACGGGATGGGCCTGCCCGCACGGCGGCCGGCGTTGCCATCGGCGGGCGCAACGCCTAAAAAGAGGCGGCTCGCGCCGTCCCGGCTTTCCTTGGGCCAGCAATAGGGTTTCCATGCGCCTTTCCGCCTACTTCCTGCCGACCTTGAAGGAAAATCCGAGCGAGGCGCAGATCGTGTCGCACCGCCTGATGCTGCGCGCCGGCATGATCCGCCAGGCGGCGGCCGGCATCTATTCCTGGCTGCCGCTCGGCTACCGGGTGCTGCGGCGGATCGAGCAGATCGTGCGCGAGGAGCAGGATGCGGCCGGCTGCCAGGAGCTGCTCATGCCCACCGTCCAGTCGGCCGATCTCTGGCGCGAGAGCGGCCGCTACGACGACTACGGCAAGGAGATGCTGCGCATCCGCGACCGCCACGAACGCGAGCTGCTCTACGGCCCGACCAACGAGGAACTGATCACCACCATCTTCCGCGACGCGGCACGCAGCTACCGCGACCTGCCGAAGCTGCTCTATCACATCCAGTGGAAGTTCCGCGACGAGGTGCGGCCGCGCTTCGGCGTCATGCGCGGGCGCGAGTTCCTGATGAAGGACAGCTATTCCTTCGACCTCGACCAGGCCGGGGCGCGCCGCGCCTACAACAAGATGTTCGTGGCCTATCTGCGCACCTTCGCCCGCATGGGCCTCAAGGCCATCCCGATGGCGGCCGATACCGGCCCGATCGGCGGCGACCTCAGCCACGAATTCATCATCCTGGCGGAGACCGGCGAGAGCGAGGTCTACTGCCATCGCGATCTCGTCGAGTTCGACGTGCTGGGCCAGGCGGTGGATTATGCGGGCGACCTGCAGCCGCTGGTCGACCATTGGACCAGCCGCTACGCGGCGACCGACGAGAAGCACGACGCGGCCCGGTTCGCCGCCATTCCGGAAGACAAGCGGCTGCAGGCGCGCGGCATCGAGGTCGGCCATATCTTCTACTTCGGCACCAAATATTCCGCGCCGATGAAGGCAGTGGTCGCGAGCCCCGGCGGCGAAGAGGTGCCGGTGCAGATGGGTTCCTACGGCATCGGCGTATCGCGCCTGGTCGGCGCCATCATCGAGGCGAGCCACGACGATGCCGGCATCATCTGGCCCGACAGCGTGGCGCCCTTCGCCGTCGGCCTGATCAATCTCAAGCGCGACGATGCCGCCTGCACCGCGGCCTGCGATGCGCTCTACGACAAGCTCGAGGCGGCCGGGCTCGAGGTGCTCTACGACGATACCGAGGAACGGCCCGGCGCCAAGTTCGCCACCATGGACCTGATCGGCCTGCCCTGGGCGCTCACCCTCGGCCCGCGCGGCCTCAAGGCCGGCACGGTGGAGCTCAAGCGGCGCGCCGGCGGCGCCCGCGAGGAGCTGTCCGCGGAGGCCGCGCTCGCCAGGCTTGCCGGCCGGCCCTGAACCCATCGGCCAGCCGGACGCCGCAGCATGGTCTTTTCCGCCTTCGAATGGATGATGGCGATCCGCTACCTGCGGGCGCGGCGCCAGGAAGGCTTCATCTCGGTCATCACCTGGTTTTCGCTGCTCGGCATCGCGCTCGGCGTGGCCACCCTGATCATCGTCATGTCGGTGATGAACGGCTTCCGCGAGGACCTGCTCGGCCGCATCCTCGGCTTCAACGGCCATATCGTCGTCTACGGCAGCGGCCGCACCCTGTCGGACTTCGACGCGCTGGCCGCCAAGGTGCGCGGCGTGCCCGATGTCGTTGCGGCGGTGCCGGTCGTCGAAGGCCAGGTGCTGGCCACCGCCAACGGCGCGCCGACCTTCGCCCAGGTGCGCGGCGTCCGCCCGGCCGACCTGGCGCGCGAATCGCTGGTGGCGAAGAACATCGAGGCCGGCTCGCTCAAGGGATTCCAGGGCGAGGACGCCGTGGTGGTCGGCTACCGGCTGGCCGACAAGCTCGGCCTCGGCCTCGGCGGCCGCATCACCCTGATCTCGCCGCAGGGCACGCCGACCGCCATCGGCATGGTGCCGCGCATCCAGACCTACCGCATCGTCGCCATCTTCAACGTCGGCATGTCGGAATACGATTCGAGCTTCATCTTCATGCCGTTCGACCAGGCGCAGGTCTATTTCCGCACCGGCCAGGCGGCGACGGGCCTCGAGGTCAAGCTGACCGATGCCGATCTGTCGGTGGCGCGCGCCTTCGACATCGCCCGGCGGCTCGGGCCGGGCATAAGGGTCTTCCCCTGGCAGCAGATCTATTCGCAGATCTTCAACGCGGTGATGGTGGAGCGGAACGTCATGTTCCTCATCCTCACCCTGATCATCGTGGTCGCCGCCTTCAACATCATCTCCAGCCTGATCATGCTGGTGAAGGACAAGGGCCGCGGCATCGCCATCCTGCGCACCATGGGCGTCAGCCGCGGCTCGATCATGCGCATCTTCTTCCTCTCCGGCACGCTGGTCGGCACCGTCGGCACCGCGCTCGGCTTCGTCCTCGGGCTCGCCTTCGCCGCCAATATCGAGAGCATCCGCCAGTTCCTGCAGCACCTCACCGGCACGCAGCTCTTCGATCCCACCATCTATTTCCTGTCGCACATGCCCTCCAAGGTGGAGACCGGCGACGTGGTGCTGGTGGTGGGCATGGCGCTGGTGCTGTCGTTCCTCGCCACCATCTATCCGTCCTGGCGGGCGGCGCGGCTCGATCCGGTCGAGGCGCTGCGCTATGAGTGAGCGGCTGGCGCTGCAGGGCATCGTGCGCACCTTCGTGCAGGCCGGCAACCGGCTGGAGGTGCTGCGCGGCGCCAGCCTCGCGGTCGGTGCCGGCGAGGCGGTGGCGCTGCTCGGGCCGTCCGGCGCCGGCAAGTCGACGCTCTTGCACATCGCCGGCCTGCTGGAGCGGGCCGACGGCGGCGAGGTGGTGATCGGCGGGCAGCCCTGCGGCCGGCTCAACGATTTCGGCCGCACGCTGATCCGGCGGGAACAGCTCGGCTTCGTCTATCAGTTCCACCACCTGCTGCCGGAATTCTCCGCCCTGGAGAACGTCATGCTGCCGCAGCGCGTCGCCGGCAAGGGCAGGCGCGAGGCGCGGCGCCGCGCGGCGGAACTGCTCGACGGCCTCGGGCTCGGCGCCCGGCTCGATCACCGGCCGGCGCGGCTCTCCGGCG
>DATKQA010000579.1:0-4285 GCA_035523835.1 Candidatus Sulfotelmatobacter sp. | reverse complement strand
CGACGCGCCGGGTATCCAGTTCGCGCCCGGCAATTACCAGGCGGTCCAGGGCTTCCTGAAGTATGATCCCGGCCGGCCCGGCGTCTTCGATGCGACCGGCGTAGCCCGGATCGAGGACGGACGCTATGTCCGCAACCTGTTCGGCAAGGCCATCGCGCAGCCGGCGTTCCTGGCCGGCGACATCGCCATCTTCACCAACTGGGCCATCCACGCCACGCACTGGACCGAGGCGATGGCGAAGCCGCGGCAGAGCATCGAATGCCGCTTCGCCTCGGCGCGCTTCAACTTCCCCTCCTGCGTCTTCTGAACGGCGTCGGCCGGTCAGACATTGGCATAGCGCTCGATCGGCGGCTCGCGCGGCGGCGGCAGGTGGTCGCGGAGATCGGCGAGAAGGTCGGACTTGAGCTTGCCGCAGGCCGTATCCGACCATAGGTTGCGCCACTGGCGCGGATCGTTCCTGAGATCGTAGAGCTCGCCCTCGCTGCCGTCATAGAGGGAGCTTTTCTCGTAGGCGGTGCAGACATAGCCGTCGCGATAGATGCTGCGCAGGTGGATCGTGAGGCCCTTGAACTCGCTGTCCCATTCGGTGATGACGCGCTCGCGCCGCTGCGCCGCGGCCTCGGCTGCGTGCTTCGGCAGGGCCTGCCCCTGCATCCAGTCCGGCGCCGCCAACCCGGCGATCGCGCAGAAGGTCGGCGCCAGGTCGACATGGCCGACGGGTGCCGCCACCGCCGCCGCCGGTACGCCGGCGCTCGCCGCCGGCTTCCAGATCAGCGGCAGGCGCATCAGGGAATCGACGTGGTGCGGTCCCTTGAACAAGAGGCCGAAGTCGCCCTGCAGCTCGCCGTGGTCGGTCGTATAGATGATGTCGGTATCCTGTTCCCAGCCGCGCTCGACGATGCGCCGCCAGACGCGGCCGCAGGCCTCGTCGATCAGCTCGTTTTCGATATGCACCAGCGCATTGATCTCGCGGATCTGGTCCGCCGTCACGCGCTCGGGCACGAAGTCCGGCGGCGCCTCGAAGGTGGTCACCGTGCGGCCCTTGTACCAGTCGAGCCAATGGCGCGGCTTCTGCGCCAGGATCGCCTCGATCTTCTCTGGGCTGCCTGGATAGAACTCGGGCAGGTCGAGGTCGCGCCAATTCACCCGTCCGAGCTCCGAGGCCGGCGGGTCCCAGGGATGGTGCGGGTCGGGAAAGCTCATCCAGACGAACCAGTCGTCGGCCGGATCGAGCGAATCGAGATAGGCGATGGTGCGGTCGGCGACCCAGTCGGTGTGATAGTGCTCGCGCCGGATCGGATTGTGCTTCACCTGCACCGCGCCGGTGTCGCCGCCGCCGGCACTGTTCTGCTCGAAGCGGCCGGGGATGATGAGCGGAAAGAAGGCGTCGGCCTCGTCCGGGTGATTCTGCATCATCCAGACGGAATAGTGCCAGAAACCGCGTGCCACATGGCCGGACAGCTCCATGTGGTCGAAGCCGCGGTGCGGGCCGAATTCGCCGGCCCGCGCCATGCGGTTCTCGTAGAACTTGAATTGCAGGTCCAGCATCGGCTCGAAATGCGCCTTGCCGATCAGCGCCGTGCGGTAGCCGGCCCGCTCGTGCAGATAGGCGGCGACGCTCGGCGCATCCACCGGCAGCGGCACGCCGTTCATCCAGACGCCGTGGCTGCGCACGTGCTGGCCGGTCACCATGGTGGATCGCGACGGCATGCAGACGACGCTCTGGCAATGGGCGCGGGCGTAGTTGATGCCGGCTTTGGCCCAGCCGTCGATGACCGGCGTCCGCGCCACCTTGCCGCCGTTGCAGCCGAGCGCGTCAAAGCGTTGCTGGTCGGTGGTGATGAAGAGGATTTTCCGCCCCATGGCTCCCTCACATAGATCAGCTATTTGTTGATCCGATGCTGGCACCGGCCGGCGGCACGGTCAAATGGTTCCGCGCCGCACAGGCCATGGACTTGGCCCAAGGCATGCCGCAACATAGCGCGGAACGACAGATCGCACGAAGCGGGAGGAACCGATATGAGCCTGCGCCATCTCGGCGATGCATCGATCACGCGGGTGGAGGACATCGCCGGCCCTTCCTTCAAGCCCGGCGACATCTACCGCGATTTCGATCCCGCCATCATCGAGGAATGCCGCGACTGGCTCGTTCCCGGCCACTTTTTCGAGAAGCTCGGCCGGCTCAACATGAGCGTGCATAGCTGGGTGGTGCGGACCGGCCGCCACACCGTGGTGATCGATACCTGCATCGGCAATCACAAGTCTCGCCCCGACGCGCCCTTCTGGAACAATCGCGAGGGGCCGTTCCTGGACAATCTGCGGGCCGCCGGCGTGGCGCCGGAAAGCGTCGATTACGTCATGTGCACGCATCTGCACGTCGATCACGTCGGCTGGAACACCCGGCTCGAGAACGGCCGCTGGGTGCCGACCTTTCCCAAGGCGAAATACCTCTTCTCGCGCAAGGAATATGCCTATTACGAGCAGGAGAACCGCAAGGCGCCGGTCAACGACGGCTCGTTCACCGACAGCGTGCTGCCGATCATGGAGGCCGGCCGCGCCGTGATGATCGACGACGGCCACGAGCTCGACGATTGCATGCTGGTCAAGCTGGCGCCGGGCCACACGCCGGGCCATATCACCGTCCGGCTGGCGTCGAAGGGCGAGGAGGCGCTCTTCACCGGCGACATCATGCACCATCCGCTGCAGGTCTATCGCCCGCAGTGGAACAGCGCCTTCTGCGTCGATCAGGCCGGCTCGCGCGCCAGCCGGCGGCAGGTGCTGGAGCACTGCGCCGAGCACCGCTCGCTGATGCTGCCGGCGCATTTCGCCGCGCCGCACGGCGGGCGCGTTTCGCGCCGCGGCGAGCGCTTCGCCATCGCTTTCGAGTGATCCGACCATCAGGCAGGAGGCAGCCATGCTGAACGGCACGCATCGCTATTTCGCCCAGGAGCGCGTGATCTACGGCAAGCCGGCGGCCGAAGCCGTGGCCGCCGAGGCCGAGGCGGCCGGCGCCGGCAAGGTCTTCATCACCACCAACCGTTCGCTCGGCGGCCGCAACGGCCTCGCCGAGACCATCGCCAAGGGCCTCGGGGCGCGCTCGGCCGGCATCTACGCCGGGATCACCGCGCATTCGCCGCGCGAGGCGGTGATCGAAGGCGCGGCCCAAGCCCGCGCCGCCGGGGCCGACCTCCTGGTCGCCGTGGGCGGCGGCTCGGTCATCGATGCCACCAAGCTGATGCTGCGCTGCCTGTGGGACAATCTCACCAGCACCGAGCAGCTCGATCCCTTGCGCGGCATGCGCGGCGTCGATCCGAGCCGCCGGCCGGCCGGCATGGACAAGGCGATCCGCATGCTGGCCGTGCCGACCACCTACTCGGCGGCGGAGTTCACCTTTATCGCCGGGGTCAGCGACAGCAAGCGGCACGTGAAGGAAGGCTACGGCCATGCCCTGTTCACGCCGCAGACGGTGGTGCTCGACCCGGCGGCGACGCTCGCGACGCCGCTCGAACTCCTGCTCTCGACCGGCATGAAGGCGGTGGACCATGCCGTGGAGCGGCTGTGTGCCATCGAGACCAATCCCTATTCCGACGCCACCGGCGGCGAGGCGCTGCGCCTGCTCACCAACGCCCTGCCGGCGATCAAGCAGCGGCCGGACGATCTCGCCGCCCGCCTCGACGGGCAGATCGGCATGTGGCTGTCGATCACCGGCGCCGCCTCGGGCATCGGCATCGGCGCCAGCCACGCCATCGGCCACACCCTCGGTGGCTCCTACGGTATCCCGCACGGCATCACCTCGTGCGTCACCTTGCCTTCGGTCCTGCGCTGGAACGTGAAGGTCAACGCCGACCGGCAGAAGAAGGTCGCCGGACTGATGGGCAAGCCGAACGGCGACGCCGGCACCCTGGTCGCCGATCTCGTCGCCGGCCTCGGCCTGCCGGGGCGGCTGCGCGACGTCGGCATCAGGAAGGAGAGCTTCCAGGCGATCGCCGAGCACACCATGCATGATCCGCCGGTGCGCACCAATCCGCGCAAGATCGACGGCCCGGCCGATATCGTCGAGATCCTGGAACTGGCCTGGTAGCGGCGGCGCCCTTGTCGCCCGCACCGCCGGCCAACTATTATTGAGCGTTCAATGCCAAGGAGGCAGTCATGACGGCGCAAGCAAGCACGATCTCCGCGGTCGCCGATTCCCGTCGCGCCGAACGCCAGCGTGCGGTAGCGGCGGCCATCGACAGGATTCGCCGGATCGAACAGGCGCGCGGCGTGAACCGTGCGGCGCTGGAGG
>DATKQA010000578.1:0-9262 GCA_035523835.1 Candidatus Sulfotelmatobacter sp. | reverse complement strand
ATTTCGCCGCCCGTTCGCGATTGGCGCCGGTCGGCTCGCCGGCGATCTCCAGGATGCCGGCGCCGACCTCGCCCATGGCGCGCACCAGGGTCTCGAGCTCGCCCCAGGTGGCGGCGCGGCTGGCCACCGGCTTGTCGTCCGAGGTCTGGTGATTGACGCTGCGCGTGGTGGAAAAGCCGATGGCGCCGGCGCGCACCGCCGCCTGCACCTGCCGCACCATGGCCTTGAGGTCGTCCTCGCCGGCCGGTTCCTCGAAGGCGCGCTGGCCCATCACGTAGGTGCGCAGCGCCGAATGGCCGATATAGCCGCTGTAGTTGATGCCCTTGGGCAGGCCGTCGAGCACGTCGAGAAAATCCGGGAAGGTCTCCCAGCGCCACTTGATGCCGCTCAGCATGGCCGAACGGCTGATGTCCTCGGCGCGCTCCAGGTTGCGGAACACCAGATCCGCCTCCTGTTCGCGGCACGGCGCCAGCGTGAAGCCGCAATTGCCCATGACCACGCTGGTGACGCCGTGATAGCAGGAGCAGCTTCCGATCGGGTCCCAGAAGATCTGCGCGTCCATGTGGGTATGGCCGTCGACGAAGCCCGGCGAGACCACATGGCCCTCGGCGTCGATGGTTTCCTTGGCCGGCGCCGCGATCCGCCCGATGCTGGCGATGCGCGCGCCCTTGATGCCGATATCGGCGCGATAGCGCGGCATGCCGGAGCCGTCGACGACCATCCCGTTCCTGATGACGAGATCGTAGCTCATCCTGCATTCTCCCTAAGGCTTCCGCCGGCCATGCTAGCGCAGCCCGACCGCCAAGCCCAGCCGCTGGCGGGCGTCAGCCGCGGCCGATGAACGGCATCTTGGTGGCCATGACGGTGAGGAACTGCACGTTGGCATCGGGCGGCAGGCTCGCCATGTAGACCACCGCGCTGGCGACATGGGCGACGTCCATGGTCGGCTCCACGGCGATGGTGCCGTTCGGCTGCGGCACGCCGTTCTTCATCCGCGCGGTCATCTCCGTCGCGGCATTGCCGATGTCGATCTGCCCGCAGGCGATATCGTACTTGCGGCCGTCGAGCGCGGTCGACTTGGTCAGCCCGGTGATGGCATGCTTGGTCGCCGTATAGGGCGCCGAATTCGGCCGCGGCGCATGGGCCGAGATCGAGCCGTTGTTGATGATGCGGCCGCCCTGCGGCTGCTGGCTTTTCATGATCCTGAAGGCTTCCTGGGTGCAGAGGAAGCTGCCGGTCAGGTTGGCATCGACCACGGTCTTCCACTGCTCGTAGGTCAGCTCTTCCAGCGGCACCGGCGGTGCGCCGGTGCCGGCATTGTTGAACAGCAGGTCGAGCCGCCCGAAGGTCGCCTTGGTTTTGGCGAACAGGGCCTTCACCGAGGCCGGGTCGGCGACATCGGTCGGCACCACCAGGCTCCGCGACTTGCTCTTGTCGGCGGCGGCAGTGGCCTCCAGGGCGTCCTTCCGCCGGCCGGCGAGCACGACCGCATAACCTTCGTTCAGAAGCGCCAGCGCGGCCGCCCGGCCGACGCCGCTCCCGGCGCCGGTGACGACGGCAATTTTGCCCGATGCCGACATGGGTTTCCTCCGTCTTTATGGCTGCCGGCAAGACTAGCAAGCCGGGTATGGCAATCAAATGGCTTCGTGGCGGCGGCGGAAGCGTTCAGCGCTTCACCGCCTCGGGATTGAGCAGGCGGATCGGCTTGCCGTCGAGATAGGCGCCGATCGCCTCGACACAGTCGTTGTAGAAACCATGCACGGTTTCCTCGGTCCAATAACCGAGATGCGGCGTCAGCACCACGTTGTCAAGCTTGCGGAACGGGTGGTCGTCGGCCATCGGCTCCGCGTCGTAGACATCGAGGCCGGCGCCGGCGATGCGCCTGTCGCGCAATGCGGCCAGAAGCGCCGCCTCGTCGACGATCGGTCCGCGCGAGGTATTGATCAGATAGGCCGTGGGCCGCATCAGGCCGAGCTCGCGCGTGCCGACCAGCCCCTTCGAGCGCGCGCCCAGCACCAGATGGATGCTGACCACGTCGCTGTCGCGAAACAAGGTGTCCTTGTCGACCCGGGTGGCGCCGGCGGCGGCGGCCGTTTCTTCCGTGAGGTTCGTGCTCCAGGCGACCACCTTCATGCCGAAGACCCGGCCGTATTCGGCGACGCGGCGGCCGAGCCGGCCGAGGCCGAGCAGGCCGAGGGTGCGGCCATAGAGCGTCATGCCGATGGTGTTCTGCCAGCCGCCCTGGTGCATCCGGCGATCCTCGAAGGCGATGTGGCGGGCGGTGGCCAGCACCAGGCCCCAGGCGAGTTCGGGGGTGGCGTGCAGGCTGCTCGGCAGCGCGCCGGTATGCGACACGGGAATGCCGCGCGCGGTGCAATAGTCGAGATCGATGGTACGGTTGCGCGGGCCGGTCGCGGCGACATATTTCAGGTTCGGCAGCCGCTCCAGCAGCGCGCGCGGCATGTCCATCCGCTCGCGCATCAGGCAGAGGATGTCGTAGGGCGCCAAGGCCTTCGCCGCCTCGTCCGGCAGCTTGAGGTTACGGTCGAAAACATCGATCTCGACGCGGCCCTTGAGCGGCGACCAGTCGCTGATCTTTTGTGCCGTATGCAGGTAATCGTCGAGAATGGCGAGTTTCAGCATAATATTCTCCCGCGGGCAGCCGGACCGGCTCGCTACCTTAACGGACAAGGTGGCGGAAATCCCCGGTGATTTGTGCTGAGCAAGCCATCGTGATGGCGTAGACTCCGGCGAAAACCGTTCATGCGAATGGAGAGAAGCGCCATGAATGCCCTGCGCGGCAACAAGGGACCTCGCTACAGGCATCAGCCCGGCGAGGAGGCCCCCTATGAGAGCATCACCGTCGACAAGCTGACGCCGATCATCGGCGCCGAGATCGGCGGCATCGACCTGTCGCAGCCGCTCGGCAATCATGCCATCGACGAGCTGCATCGCGCGCTGGCGGAGAATCTCGTCATCTTCTTCCGCGACCAGCACATCTCGCCCGAGCAGCACCTCGCTTTCGGCCGGCTGTTCGGCGACCTGCACATCCACCCGGCCGCACCGCACGAGCCGGGCAAGCCGGAGCTGATGATCATCCATGCCGACAAAGATTCGCCGCGCGCCAACGGCGAAGGCTGGCACAGCGACGTTTCCTGCGACCGCGAGCCGCCGATGGGCAGCATCCTCTATATCAAGACCTGTCCGCCGAAGGGCGGCGACACGCTCTTCGCCAGCATGTATGCCGCCTACGAGGCGCTCTCGGAGCGGATGAAGGTCTATCTCGACGGGCTGACCGCGCTGCACGACGGCGAGGATGTCTATCGCGGCACCTATGCCAACTACGGCGTCAAGGACAAGGCGGAATATCCGCGTGCCGAACATCCGGTGGTGCGCACCCATCCGGTGACCGGGCGCAAGGCGCTCTATGTGAACCGCGGCTTCACCCGGCGCATCCTCGGCATACCGCGCGACGAAAGCGAAGGCGTGCTGCGCTATCTCTACGAGCACATGGAAAATCCGCTGTTCCAGTGCCGCTTCCGCTGGCACGCGAACTCCATCGCCTTCTGGGATAATCGCGCCGTGCAGCACCGGGCCATGTGGGACTACTGGCCGCACACGCGCGCGGGCAACCGGGTGACGGTGAAGGGCGACCGGCCGGTTTGAGCGGCCGGTCGCGGCTTGCCGCCTAGTTGATCAGGCCGTAAAACTTCGCGGCGTTCTCGCAGGTGATCTTGTGCGTCTGCTCCGCCGGCAGTTCCTTGAACTGCTCGGCGATGTACTTCGAGGATTCCGGCCAGACGCCGTCGCCGTGCGGATAGTCCGAGCCCCACATCAGGCTTTCGACGCCCATGTCGTCGACCAGCTTGGTGCCGATGCGGTCGAACTGGAAGGTGGCCTTGCACTGCCGCCGCCAATAATCGCTCGGCTTCATCTTCAGCCCGAGATCCTGGAAGCGGTCCTCCCACTCGAAATCCATGCGGTCGAGGGCATAGGGAATCCAGCCGATGCCGCTCTCGCCGAAGGCGATGCGGATGTTGGGATAGCGCTCCAGCACCGCCGCGCCCATCAGCGCCGAGAGGATATTGACCAGGTTCATCTGGAAGCCGGACACGATGGAGAAGAAGATGGCGCGGCGCGTCTGCCCGCCATGCCGCTCCATCACCTGCGGCGAGGTGGCCGGGAAGGTGTGGAAGTGCAGCGGGAGCTGCACCTCGTTCACCGCCTTCCAGAGCGGCTCCCACATCGGATGCCACATCGGCTCCATGTCCCACGAGCAGGAGAGTTCCAGCCCGCGAAGCCCGAGCTTGGCCACGCGGTGCACTTCGGCCACCGCCGCGTCGATGTCGCCGTAGGGCAGGCAGGCGAGGCCGATATGCCGGTCGGGATAGGGCCGGCAGAATTCCTTCAGCCAGTCGTTGTAGATGACCAGCATGGCATTGGCCGCCTCGCGGTCGTCGAGCCGCGAGGCGGCGCCGAGGATGCCGTAGATGACTTCCGCGTCGACCCCGTCGCGATCCAGGTCCTTGATGCGCAGATGCGGATCGGAAACCCGGCGGATGCCCTTGGCGCCGTCGTCATAGAGGCCGGTCCTGGCCATGACATCGACGCGCGCGTGCTTGCCGGGGACATATTTGGCGCCGGCCGGGCCGACGCCGTTCACCAGGCCGAAATTGCCGCCGTTCTTCGAGGTCCATTGCGGCCCGTCCGGTCCATCGACCACATAGGGCATGCGATCCTTCAGCGCCCGCGGCGCCTCGCTCACGAACAGTTCCGGCGGCATCCACGGCAGATCGAGGTGGCAGTCGGCGGAAATTCTCCGGTAGTGCATGCGCGTTCCTCCTGCCCGGCCTGCCGGGCCGCTGGCGTCAGTTCAACCGCAAATCGATGATATGGTGCGGATCGGCCTTCAACTCGCCGCGCTCCACCCGGGTGACGATATCGGTGAGCGCCGCGTTGGCCGGCGTGGCGATGCCGACCTCGACCCCCTTCTGCACCACCAAACCGTTGAGAAACTGGATTTCGGTGCGCCGGCCCTTCAGCATGTCCTGGCCCATGGAGGGGCGCTGCACGCTGGCGCTGCTCTCCACCGCTTTCATGCGGATTTCCTCCGCCTTCTTGCAGGCGGCGGCATCGCCGTCGGCGTTCGCGAGCGTGTCCGGCGCGATCTTCAGGATGTCCTCGAGGGTATAGCCGAGCGCCTGGCCGACGCGCACCGCCTCGGAGCCGAGCCGGATGGTGAAGCGGCGCAAGGCATCCTGGCGCACCACCTCCGAGCCGTTGAGGCCGGTGCAGGCGGAGATGCCGTTCTGCATGGCATTGGCGACCAGCTTCGACCAGCGCTCGCCCCAGAGATTCGACGTCACCTTGGCAGCATCGGCATGGGCAACCAGGCTGCGCACCGCCTCCGCCCGCTCGGTAATTCTGCCGTGCACCTCGCCGACCCGGAATACGGTATAGGTCGAGCCACCCTTGCCGATGCCGCGATGCACGTGGCCCGGCGCTTCCAGACCGACGCCGATCTGGCTGGCGATGCAGCCGACGACCTTGCCCCAGCCGACCACGGCGGCGATGGTTTCCTCGTTCATGCAATTCTGCAGCGAAACCACGAAGCCGCCGGGCGCCAGATATTGCGCGATCAGCATGGTGGCCCAGGCGGTGTCGTAGGACTTCATGCAGACGAAGGCGATATCGACCGGCGCTTCCTTGGCCAGGCCCTGCACCTCGGTCAGGTGCAGGGCGCGCACCTTCACCGTGAAGGGCTCGACCTGGGTCGCCGCATGGGTGATGCGCAGGCCCTCGCGCCGCATCGCTTCCACATGCTCCGGCCAGGGATCGATGAACGTGACATCGGCCCCGGCCTTCGCCATATAGGCTCCGGCATAGCCGCCGACCGCCCCGGCGCCGACGATGGCTATTTTCCTCCCCACGGCGAACTCCGCTTTGTGCTGCCGACCCTCATGCTAGCGCACATTCGCGGCGGCGCACACCGCGAACCGGGCAGGCCACCCATTCCCTAGAACGACCGTTCGCCGACCTCGTTGAGCAGCCGCTCGCCGCGGGCGAAGCGGCCGAGGTTGTCCAGGAACAACTGGTCGCCGCGCAGCATGGTGCCGCGGCTGGCGGCAGAGGTATGCCCGGTCAAGCGCACCTTCGGATGGTCCCAGAACGGGCTGTCGCGCGGCAGCGGCTCCTGGCGGAAAACATCGAGAATGGCGAGCGCCGGCGCGTCGGCGTCGAGCGCCTTGAGCAGGGCCGCCTCGTCCACCAGGCCGCCGCGGCCGATATTGACCAGGAAGCTGCCCCGCTTCATCGCGCCGAAAAAGGCCGGCCCGGCCAGGTCGCGCGTCGCCTCGTTCAGGCCGCAGGCCAGCACGACGAAATCGGCCGCGGGCAGATGTTGCGGCAGCTCGTCGAGCACCGCCATGGCATCGGCAAACTCGTCCGCGGCAGGGTTGCGGCGGATGCCGGTGACGGTGGCGCCGAAGGCCTTGGCACGGCGGGCGATCTCGCGGCCGATATGGCCGTAGCCGACGATCAGCCAGCGGCTCTGCCAGAGTTCGCGATGGCGGATGCGCTGCCATTGCCGGTCGCGCTGCGCCGCGCGATAGGCGGCAACGGGGTGCCATTCGGCGAGCACCTGCGTCAGCACATATTCGGCGATGGCGATGGCCTGCGCGTTGCTGTTCGACATCCTGACGCCGCGGTCGAAGATCTGGCGGAACAGCGGCCAATCCAGGCCGGCACTGAAAGTATGCACCCACTTGACGCTCGGCTCGTTCAAGGCCGCGTCGAACAGCACGCGCATCTGCCGCCCCTCGAAGGCATCGAGGCTGAGCCAGATGACCTCGGGCTTCAGCGCGTCCCGCGCCACCGGCTCGCCCCGGTGCCGCACCGTGCCGTCCTCGTCGAGCACATAGATCTCGAGCGGCAGGCCGCTTGCCGCCAGTCTCTGCTCGATCCGCGCCAACGAGGATTTGTGCAACAGGATTTTCATGCGGCCTCGCGCACCTTGCTTGCCTCGCGTCCTAGAATAGGCGAGCTTGGCCGCCATTGTCCGCTCCGGATCATCGCGCCATGGCCGTCCATCCGCACTATCCGCATCTCTTCGCCCCGCTGCCGCTCGCCCACATCACGCTGGCCAACCGCATCATGATGGGGTCGATGCACACCGGCCTGGAGGCGGAGCCGGGTCCGCTCCGTCGGCTGGCGGCGTTTTACCGCGAGCGCGCCGCCGGCGGCGCCGGCCTGATCGTCACCGGCGCCTTCGCGCCGAACCGCGAAGGGCGGCTGCAGCAGGAAGCGAACACCATGATGAGCGCCGAGGACGCTGCGCGGCATAAGCCGATCACCCGCGCCGTGCACGAAGCGGGCGGCCGCATCCTGCTGCAGGTGCTGCACAGCGGCCGCTATGGCTATCACAAGGAGATCGTCGCCCCCTCGCCGATCCGCTCGCCGATCAATCCGGGCACGCCGCGCGAGCTTCGCGCCGCCGAGATCCCCGCCATCATCGCCGACTTCGCCCGCGCCGCCGGCCTGGCCCGCGAGGCCGGCTACGACGGCGTCGAGATCATGGGGTCGGAAGGCTATCTCATCACCCAGTTCCTGACGCCGCGCACCAACCGGCGCCAGGACGAATGGGGCGGCACGCTCGCCAACCGCATGCGCTTTCCGCTGGAAATCCTGCGCCAGGTCCGCGCCACCGTCGGGCGCGACTTCGTCGTCATGTACCGCATCTCGGCCATCGACCTGGTGGAAGACGGCCTGACCGGCGACGAAATCGTCACCCTGGCCAAGGCGGTGGCGGCCGCCGGCGCCGACCTCATCAACACCGGCATCGGCTGGCACGAGGCGCGCATCCCGACGATTGCCCAGGCGGTGCCGCCGGCCGCCTTCGCCTGGACCACCGAGCGGATCAAGCGCGCCGTGCGCGTTCCGGTGGTCGCCAGCAACCGCATCGGCACGCCGGAGCAGGCCGAGGCCGTGCTCGCCGCCGGCCAGGCCGACATGGCCTCGCTGGCCCGGCCGCTGCTCGCCGACGCGGCCTTCGCCGCCAAGGCCGGGCGGGGCGAGCGCCGTGCCATCAATATCTGCATCGCCTGCAACCAGGCCTGTCTCGATCACTACTTCGTCGGCAAGGAGGCGACCTGCCTGGTCAATCCGCGCGCCTGCCGCGAGACCCTGCTGGCCGCCGCGCCCGCCGCCCGGGCCAAGCGCATCGCCGTGGTCGGCGGCGGTCCGGCCGGGCTTTCCGCCGCCGTCAGCGCGGCCGAGCGCGGCCATGCGGTGACCCTGTTCGAGGCCGAACGCCGGCTCGGCGGGCAATTCAATCTGGCCCAGGTGGTGCCCGGCAAGGAAAGCTTCGCCGACAGCATCGCCTATCACGCCGGGCGGCTTGCCGCGCTCGGCGTCGAGGTCAGGCTCGGCCAGCGGGCCGCGCCGGCCGCGCTCGCCGGGCGCTTCGACCATGTGGTGCTGGCCGCCGGCATACGCCCGCGCCGGCCTGAAATCCCCGGCATCGATCATCCTTCGGTGCTGGGCTATGCCGATGTGCTGACCGGACGGGCGGCGGTCGGGCCGCGGGTCGCCATCATCGGCGGCGGCGGCATCGGCTTCGACGTGGCGCTCTACCTGCTCGAGCGCGGCCAGGCGAGCCATCGCGACCCCGCAGCTTTCGCCCGCGCCTGGGGCATCGACCGCTCGCTCGGCCTGCCCGGCGGGCTCGCCGCCGACGGGCCGGAGAGGCCGGCCCCGGCGCATCACATCACCATGCTGAAGCGGAGCCCGGGCCCCTTCGGCACGACGCTCGGCCGTTCCACCGGCTGGGTGCATCGCGCGCTGCTGGCACGGAACGGGGTCACGCAGATCGCCGGCGCCGTCTACCGCCGCATCGACGACCGGGGCCTGCATATCGCGGTCGAGGGCGGCGAACGAAGCATCGCCGCCGACAGCATCATCATCTGCGCCGGCCAGGAACCGTTCGACGACCTCCTGGCGCCGCTCGCCGCCGCCGGCCAGCCGGCGACCGCCATCGGCGGCGCCCGGCTTGCCGCCGAGCTTGATGCCAAGCGCGCCATCGAGGAAGGCTTTAGCCTCGCCGCTACGCTCTGATCGTAAGGCCCGGGAGCGTAAGACTGGGAGCGTAAGACTGGGAGCGTAAGACTGGGCGCCTGCCTGTCGGAAATTTTTACATCCTGTCGGCATCAGTCGACCGGCAAATTTCTTAGCTGTGCTTATCTGGCAGCCTTATTGGCCTTTTTCC
>DATKQA010000577.1:0-8009 GCA_035523835.1 Candidatus Sulfotelmatobacter sp. | reverse complement strand
GCGCTTCTCATCGTCGACGAAAGCCACGTCACCGTGCCGCAGATCGGCGGCATGTTCCGCGGCGACTTCCGCCGCAAGTCGACGCTCGCCGAATACGGCTTCCGGCTGCCCTCCTGCATCGACAACCGCCCGCTCCGTTTCGCCGAATGGGACGCGATGCGGCCGCAGACCACTTATGTCTCCGCGACGCCGGGCTCGTGGGAGCTGGAGCGCACCGGCGGCGTCTTCACCGAGCAGGTGATCCGCCCGACCGGCCTGATCGATCCGGTCTGCATTATCCGCCCGGTGGAGAAGCAGGTCGACGACCTCATGGCTGAATGCAAGGCCGCCGCGGCCAAGGCGCAGCGCGTGCTGGTCACCACGCTGACCAAGCGCATGGCCGAGGACTTGACCGAATATCTCAACGAGGCCGGCGTGCGCGTGCGCTACCTGCATTCCGACATCGACACTTTGGAACGCATCGAGATCATCCGCGACCTCAGGCTCGGCGCCTTCGACGTGCTGGTCGGCATCAACCTGCTGCGCGAGGGCCTCGACATCCCGGAATGCGCCCTGGTCGCCATCCTCGACGCCGACAAGGAGGGTTTTCTCCGCTCCGAAACCTCGCTGGTGCAGACCATCGGCCGGGCCGCGCGCAACATCGACGGCCGCGTCATCCTCTATGCCGACCAGATGACCGAGAGCCTGCAGCGCGCGCTCGGCGAAACCAACCGCCGGCGCGAGAAGCAGCAGGCCTACAACGCCGCCAACGGCATCACCCCGGAGGGCATCCGCAAGCAGATCGGCGACATCCTGGAAAGCGTCTATGCCAGCGACCACTATACCGTCGGCACCGGCGACGAAGGGACGCGCCACCTGGTCGGGCACAATCTCAAGGCGCACCTCGCCGACCTGGAAAAGCGCATGAAGGACGCCGCCGCCGAGCTCGAGTTCGAGGAGGCGGCGCGGCTGCGCGACGAGATCAAGCGGCTGGAGCAGGCCGACCTCGAGATCGGCAGCCCGGCCAAGATGCCGGACGGCTCGCAGCGCGTCGCGCCGCGCTCCACCCAGGGCCGCGGCGGCAACCGCAAGTTCAAAGGCCGCCGGCGTTAGCGGACGGTGCGATCGCGCCGCGTCCGGCACGCGTCATTTCGCGGCTTCGCGCAGCCGGTCGGCCAGCGCCGCGGTTTCGGGATCGATATGCGGCCGGGCGATGTGCGCGCAATGGCGGCTGTCGATGACCCCGGCCGAGGCGGGGTGCAGGACGCGCAGATAGTTCCAGATGCGGCAGACATAGGCCTGCCGGGCCCGCGGCCGGCCGCCCTGGAAGCGGGCCAGGGCGGCGGACCAGGAGCCGGCGGTCTCCTTCCAATCGAGCAGGTATTCGGCCGCCGTGCGCACGTTGGCCGCGGGCTCGAGGATCTGTTCCGGCTGGAAAAAATTGCCGCCGTAGCCGGCGAGCGAGAGCTGCATGCAGCCGACCATGACATTGCGCTTGAAGCGGCCGCGCCTGTCGCGCAGCAGCTTGAGCGCTTCGGCCTCGTTGTCCGGATAGTAGCTGCGCCGGCCGATGCGGAGCGCGTAAGGATGCGGCTTGCCCTCGTGGCCGCTTTCCACCAGCGCCACCGCATGCAGCAGCCCTGGCGGCAGATCGCGTTCGTGCTCCACCGCGACCGCCTCCACCGTGCAGGCATCGGTCCCGGCGGCGAGCGCCGCGCCGACCGGCACCACGAGCGCCAGGATCAGAACGGCGGCCGGCAGAAAGCGCCGCATCTAGTCGGTCACCGGGCTGGCGACGCTGTAGAGGTCGGGCGGCACCACCACCAGGTCGTGCGCCACCTTGACGGCGACCGCCAGCACCAGGAGCGCCAGCAGGCCGCGGAGCTGCTCGGCGCGCAGCTTCTGCCCCCAGCCGGCGCCGAACTGCGCCCCGACCACGCCGCCCACGGTGAGCAGCAGGGCGAGCGGAATATCCACCGTGGCGTTGGTCACCGCCTGCAACAGGGTGACGGTGACGGTGACGAAGATGATCTGGAACAGCGAGGTGCCGACCGCCAGCATGGTCGGCATGCCGAGCAGGAAGATCATCGCCGGGATGGTGATGAAGCCGCCGCCGACGCCCATGATGGCCACCAGCACGCCGGCGAAGAGGCCGATGCCGAGCGGCGGCAGCACGCTGATATAGAGCCGCGACT
The DNA here is from genome assembly GCA_035523835.1 of Candidatus Sulfotelmatobacter sp. Classification (GTDB taxonomy): domain Bacteria; phylum Pseudomonadota; class Alphaproteobacteria; order Ferrovibrionales; family Ferrovibrionaceae; genus DASQHM01. The sequence goes on along the minus strand of DATKQA010000577.1, from coordinate 5,835 downwards.
TGCGGAAGCGCATGCGCAACGGCATGCGGTGCAGCCAGGTATGTCGATGCAGCTTGCGCCGGACCGGGCCGGACTTGCTGAGCATGGTGCGGAGGCTCTCGCTCAGCATCAACGAGCCGACGACGCCGAGCAGCAGCACGTAGGTCAGCGAGATCACCAGGTTGATCTGGCCGAGCTGGCGCAGGAAGGAGAACAGCCAGACGCCGCCGAGCGAGCCGGCCAAGCCGCCGGCCACCATGAGCAGGCCGAGCTTGACGTCGATATTGTCACGCCGCCAGTGCGCCAGGCCGCCGGAGACCGAGGCGGCCAGGATCTGCGGCGCCTGGCTGGAGACCGCGACCACCGGCGGCACGCCGATGAAGATCAGCGCCGGGGTCAAGAGAAAGCCGCCGCCGATGCCGAACATGCCGGAGAGAATGCCGACCACCAGGCCGAGGCCGAATACCAGCAGCACATTGACCGAGAGTTCGGCGATCGGCAGATAGAGCTGCATCATGCGGCGGGGCACCGGCGGTGCTGGATCCTGCCGCCCTTCCTACGCGGTTTGCGGCGATAGTCAAGAAGTCCTTGTCGGCACAGGGCTTTTTGACTGGGTTTGCCGCCATCGTGGAAGGGTGTATGAACAGCCCCGGAGCGAAGGAAAAGGCCATGGCGGCAGCGACAGCGGTGAGCGCGCTGGTCACCGGCGCGGCGCGGCGCATCGGCCGGGCCATCGCGCTCGATCTGGCGCGCGCCGGCTGGCCGGTGGCGGTGCACTACAACAGCTCGGCCGCCGAAGCCCAAGCCGTCGTCGACGAGATCGAGGCGGCCGGCGGCCGCGCCGTGGCGCTTGGCGCCGAGTTGGCTGACGTCGAAGCGGTGCAGCGGCTGGTGCCGGCGGCGGCGGCGGCGCTCGGTCCCGTCGCCTGCCTGGTGAACAACGCCTCGCTGTTCGAGATTGATACCGTCGAGACGGCGACCGTGGCGACCTGGGACCGCCACCTCGACACCAATCTGCGCGCGCCCTTCCTGCTGGCCCAGGCCTTCGCCCGGCAACTGCCGGCCGGCACGGAGGGCAATATCATCAACTTGATCGACATGCGGGTGTGGAAGCTGACGCCGAGCTTCACCTCCTACACGGTCAGCAAGGCGGGTCTCTGGACCCTGACGCAGACCCTGGCCATGGCGCTCGCCCCGGCCATCCGGGTCAACGGCATCGGCCCGGGACCGAGCCTGCCGAGCGCGCGGCAGACGCCGGAGCAGTTCGCCCGCCAGGTGGCGCGCACGCCGCTCAGGCGCGGCGCCGGCCCGGCGGAAATCTGCGCCGCCGTGCGCTTCCTGCTGGCCAGCCCGGCGATCACCGGCCAGATGCTGGCGCTCGACGGCGGCCAGCACCTGCCCATGCCGGTCAACACGCTGGAACTGGACAAAGCACAATGACCCGCCGGCATCCGGAAGGCCGAGGGATCGCCGATGCGGCGCGACGCCGGCGCCATGTCTTCGTCCGCGACCTCGAACTGGAGGCGGCGATCGGCGTCTGGCGGCACGAGCACGGCCGGCGCCAGCGGGTGCGGATCAATCTCGACGCCGCCGTGGCGGAAGGTGAAACGCCGCCGGCGGACGAACTGACGGACGTCGTCTGCTATCAGCGGATGATCGATGCCGCCAAGGACATCGTCGGCCAGGCGCACGTTAAGCTGGCCGAAACTCTGGCCGAGCGCATCGCCGCGGCCTGCCTCGCCGATCCCCGCGTCCTGGCGATCCGCGTCCGGGTGGAGAAGCCGGATGCGGTTGAGGAAGCAGCCAGCGTCGGCATCGAGATCGAGCGCCTGCAGCGCCGCCACGGCCCGCCGCCGGCAGAAAAAGTGTAATGATTTCCGTATCCCGGCCGGGCGATTTGTGCACAGTGGCCGCCAGCCGCGGGGCGGCGCCGACGGCCGCCGGAAATTTTCCGGGCAATCCGCAATTCAGCCAGCTTGACAAATTATTTCATATGAATATCAGATGGTTACAGTTTTGCCTTATTTTTAGGCAATGACGTGGAAACCTAGGAATCGTGCCATGTGGACCGGCCGCGGCGCTACTTTCCCACAAAGTTTTCCACAGCCGCCGTGGATATGATGACAGGTCCGTTACCTATTTTGGTCGAAAACCGACCTGAGACGAATCATGCCGCGGTGCACCTATCATTGATTGCATCCCGGGACGTCCCAAGATTAGCCCCATGACCGCCGGCCCGGAGACCGACAGCGAGCCTGACCTTGATGCCGATTGCGACGCCGCCGCCGAAGGCGCGGCCGCGGCCGGTAGCGGCCTGATCCGGGCCCAGCTTCGCACCCTGCCGAACCGGCCGGGCGTCTATCGCATGCTCGATGCCGGCGGCAAGCTGCTCTATGTCGGCAAGGCCAAGAACCTGAAGAAGCGGGTGGCCTCCTACGCCAAGCCGACCGGGCTTTCCCTGCGCATCTACCGCATGGTGCAGGAGACGGCGGCGCTCGAGATCATCACCACCCATACCGAGGTCGAGGCGCTGCTGCTCGAGGCGAACCTGATCAAGCGCCTGAAGCCGCGCTACAACGTGGTGCTGCGCGACGACAAGTCGTTCCCCTATATCGTCATCACCGGCGACCATGCCTGGCCGCAGATCGCCAAGCATCGCGGCGCGCGCAACCGGCCCGGCGAATATTTCGGCCCCTTCGCCTCGGCCGGCGCCGTCAACCGCACGCTGGCCGCGCTGCAGCGCGCCTTCCCCTTGCGTTCCTGCAGCGACGCCGAGTTTGCCGTGCGCACCCGGCCCTGCCTGCAATTCCAGATCAAGCGCTGCACCGCGCCCTGCGTGCGGCGCATCGACGCCGGCCACTACGCCGCCATCGTCGCCGAGGCGCGCGACTTCCTCTCCGGCAGGAGCCAGGAGATCCAGCGCCAGCTCTCGGCCAAGATGCAGGATGCCGCCGCGGCCATGGACTTCGAGACGGCGGCGGTGTTTCGTGACCGCATCCGCTCGCTGGCGCAGATCCAGGCGCATCAGGACATCAACGTGGAAAGCGTCGGCGAGGCCGACGTGATCGCCGCCGCCGCCGAGGCCAGCCAGACCTGCGTGCAGGTATTCTTCTTCCGTGCCGGGCAGAATTTCGGCAACCGCGCCTATTTCCCGGCGCATGCCCGCGACGTCGAGCCCGGCGAAGTGCTGACCGCCTTCATCGGCCAGTTCTACGACAACCGGCCGGCGCCGAAGCAGATCCTGCTCAGCCACGAGATCGAGGCGCCCGACCTGCTCGGGGAGGCGCTCTCGGTCGGCGCCGGACGCAAGGTCGAGGTGCTGTGTCCGCAGCGCGGGCCGAAGCGGGCCCTGGTCGAGCATGCGCTGACCAACGCGCGCGATGCGCTGAGCCGCCGGCTTGGCGAAAACGCCTCGCAGCGCAAGCTGCTCGAAGGCGTGGCCGAGGTGTTCGGCCTGGACGGCACGCCGGAGCGCATCGAGGTCTACGACAACAGCCATATCCAGGGCGCACAGCCGATCGGCAGCATGATCGTCGCCGGACCGGACGGCTTCATGAAGGGCGCCTACCGCAAGTTCAACATCCGCGACAAGGCGATCGCGCCCGGCGACGACTACGCCATGCTGCGCGAGGTGCTGACCCGGCGCTTCACCCGCCTGCTCAATGTCGGCGAGGGCGAAGAGGATCGCGTCGCCGGGCAGTGGCCCGATTTGGTCCTGATCGACGGCGGCAAGGGCCAGCTCAGCATCGCCGAGGCGGTCTTCGCCGATCTCGGCGTCACCGAGGTGGCGCTCGCCGCCATCGCCAAGGGGCCGGATCGCAACGCCGGACGCGAGCATTTCTTCCAACCCGGGCGCGAACCCTTCTCCCTGGAACCACGCCATCCCGTCCTCTATTTCCTGCAACGGCTGCGCGACGAGGCGCACCGCTATGCCATCGGCACCCACCGCGCGCGCCGGTCCAAGGCGATCGTGCGCTCGGCGCTGGACGAGATTCCCGGCGTCGGCGCCAAGCGCAAGCAGGCGCTGCTGCATCATTTCGGCTCGGCGCGCGGGGTGAGCGAGGCCGGCCTAGCCGACCTGGAAAGCGTCAGCGGCATCAGCAAGGCCGTCGCGCAGACCGTCTACGATCACTTCCACGGCGGCTGACGCATGCCAGCCCACCGCCATATTGTACGCAGGTTTCACCGTCCGATCGCGGGGCCGATGCTATACTGCCCGCATGACCTGAGCCGGATCACGGCGTTTGCATGATTACCAACGTACCCAATCTATTGACGCTGTCGCGCATCATGGTGATCCCCGCCTTGATCGCCGCCTTCTATCTGCGCGCGGTGATCGGGGACGCCGCCAACTGGGTCGCGCTGGCGCTGTTCGTCGCCGCCGGCATCACCGACTTTTTCGACGGCTGGCTGGCGCGTCGGCGCGGCGAAATGTCCAACCTTGGCCGCTTTCTCGATCCGGTCGCCGACAAGCTCCTGGTCGCTGCCGCCATTCTGATGCTGGTGGCCTTCGGCGAGATCGCCGGCTGGCAGGTGCTGGCGGCGGTGGTCATCCTCTGCCGCGAAATCCTGGTCGCGGGCCTGCGCGAATTCCTTGCCGAACTGCGCGTCGCCGTCCCGGTCAGCCGCCTGGCGAAATGGAAGACCACGGTGCAGATCGTCGCCATCGCCTTTCTCCTGGTCGGCCATGCCGGCCCCGCCTTCCTGCCAACCCATGATATCGGCATTGCCGGCATGTGGATCGCCGCGGTGTTGACGCTCTACACCGGCTGGGACTACTTACGCGCCGGACTGCGCCACATCATGGCCGAGCGTCCGCCCGAGGCGGCGGAGCATGCCACGGCCGGTACGCCGACGGTCGGCGTGGCCAAGCCGAGCCGTTCGCCCGGCTGAGCCGATGCGATGAAAATCTTCGGCCTGGCCGGCTGGAGCGGCAGTGGCAAGACCACTATGCTGACCCGCCTGCTGCCCGGCATCATCGCCCGCGGCGTGAGCGTCTCGACGATCAAGCATGCGCATCACGACTTCGATGTCGACCAGCCGGGCAAGGACAGCTATCGCCACCGCCAGGCCGGCGCCGGCGAGGTGCTGATCTCGTCGGCCCATCGCTGGGCGCTCATGCACGAGTTGCGCGGCCGGCCCGAGCCGACCCTGCCGGAGCTGCTGACGCTCCTCGGCCCGGTCGATCTGGTGCTGGTGGAAGGTTTCAAGCGCGATCCCTACGACAAGCTGGAAGTTTATCGCGCCAGCGTCGGCAAGCGGCTACTCGCGCTCGACGATCCGCATATCGTCGCCATCGCCAGCGACGCGCCGGTCAAGGGATCGACGCTGCCGCAGCTCGACATCGACGACACCGCGGGCATCGTCGATTTCGTGCTGCACCACTGCCGCCTCGTCCGGCCGCCGTCGCCATGACCCAGCTTGCCGACGATTGCTTCGCCTTCGGCGGCAAATTGATGACCGCGGCGGAGGCGCTCGACCTGCTCGACCGGCGCATCACCCCAGTGGCCGAGCCGGAAGCGGTGCCGCTCGATCAGGCGCTCGGTCGCATCCTGGCGGAAGACCTCGTCGCCGAACGGCCGCAGCCGCCGCACGACAATGCCGCGGTCGACGGCTATGCCTTTGCCTTCGCCGATCTCGCCCCGGACGGCGATACGCGGCTCCCGGTGCGCGGCCGCGCCGCCGCGGGCCGGCCGAGCCAGGAGCCGCACCGGCGCGCCACGGCGCAGCGCGTGCTCACCGGGGCGGTGCTGCCGCCGGGCTGCGACACCGTGGTGATGCAGGAGGACGTGCGGCGCGAGGGCCATGCCATCGTCATTCCGCCGGGCTTGCCACGCGGTGCCAACTGCCGCCGGG
>DATKQA010000576.1:0-3457 GCA_035523835.1 Candidatus Sulfotelmatobacter sp. | reverse complement strand
TGGGTGCAGATGCCGAGACTGACCGGGTCGCGCGGCTTGATATTGGCGGCGTTCCAGTGGCTGCGCTCGCGGATCGCGGCGATGGTCGCCTTGGTGGTGCCGAGCAGCTTCTGGATCTGCGCGTCGGTGATCTCCGGGTGGAATTTGAGCAGCCAGGCGATGGCATCCGGCCGGTCCTGGCGCTTGGAGACGGGCGTATAGCGTGCGCCCTTGCCGCGCGCCTTCGGCATCGGCACCGCACTGACCTCGAGCTTCAGCCGCCCCGAGGGGTCGCCGGCGCAGCGCTCCAGTTCGGCCCGGGTGACCTGGCCGTTGGCGACTGGATCAAGGCCGACGATACCGATGGCCACCTCGCCGTCGGCGATGCCCTTCACCTCCAACGGATGCAGGCCGCAGAAGTCGGCGATCTGTTCGAAGGTCAACGCCGTGTTCTCGACCAGCCAAACGGCCGTCGCCTTCGGCATCAATGGCAAAATCATCATTCCTCCTCCTCCCACAGCGTCGCTCGGGACGCCTGGCAGGCTCATGCAATGCGGGGGCTATTGGTTTCTATATAGCCAGCTTCGGGTCCGGGTTAAAGACGTGTCAGGCAGCGGTCGTCAATATGATTTTTCCGGTATGGTCGGCGTCGATGCGGCGATGCGCCTCGGCCGCCTCAGCCAGCGGCAGAGTGGCCTCGACGACCGGGCGGACGCGGCCGGCATCCATCAGCGGCAGTACCTTTTCCGCCAGGGCGGCGGTGATCTCCCCCTTTTGCGCCACCGTCCGCGGCCTGAGGGTGGAACCGGTCAAAATCAGCCGCTTCATCATGATCGGCGCCAGGTTGATCTCGACCGCCGCCCCGCGCAGGAAGGCGATGGAGACGAGGCGCCCTTCCACCGCGGCGGCGGCGATATTGCGTGCGGCATAATCGCCGCCGACCATGTCGAGGATGACATCGACGCCGCGGCCCTTGGTCAGTTCCATGACTACAGGAACAAAGTCCTCAGCGCTGTAGTCGATGCCGCGCTCGGCGCCGAGCCGCTCGCAGGTCCGGGCCTTGGCGGCGGTTCCGGCGGTGGCGAAGACCCGCGCGCCGAAGGCCTTGGCCAGTTGGATGGCCGTGGTGCCGATGCCGGAGGCGCCGCCGTGCACCAGGAAGCTCTCGCCCGCCTTCAACGCGCCGCGCTCGAAGACGTTGGTCCAGACGGTATAGAAGGTTTCCGGCACCGCGGCCGCCTCGACCAGGGAATAGCCCTTGGGCAGGCGCAGGCATTGCGGCACCGGTGCCGCGGCATATTCGGCATAGCCGCCGCCGGCAAGCAGCGCCATGCAGCGATCGCCCACTTTCCAGCCGGCTGCCTTGGCCCCGAGAGCGACGATCTCGCCGGCGACTTCCAGGCCGGGAATGTCGGAGGCGCCCGGCGGCACCGGATAATTGCCTTGCCGCTGCAGCACGTCGGGGCGGTTGACGCCGGCGGCGGCGACCTTGATCAGCACCTCGCCCTCGGCCGGCCGGGGCACCGGCCGACTGACCGGCTTGAGCATCTCGGGCCCGCCGGGACGACTGATTTCGATGGCGGTCATGGTGGCGGGTACGTCGGCCATGGCTGCTCCTGGCAGTAGCTGCGGCGGCGGGAGGTCAGGTCTAGTATGTTCGCCGCTCACAGGCAAGCGGCGCCCTGGCGGCGCCCGCGCAAATCATTGGGCCCGACATGGATACTGACGATATCGCCCCGCCGCCGAAAAAAACGCCGCAGCCGGTCAATCTGGAAGGGCTGTCAGTCGCCGAGCTCGAAGCCCGCATCCTCGAGCTGGAAGCGGAAATCCGGCGCACCCGAGATGCCATCGCCGTCAAGCAGAAGGTCCGCGGCAGCGCCGACGCCTTGTTCAAGCGTTAACCATGTTAACCTTTTATTAAAATTTGCCGGGTAGATTAGCTGTATGCGAGCCGGTTATCTGGTGCGCTGGTTGGATGCCCATCCAATCGTTTCGATGCCTCCCTGTTTGACTTGAGCCGCCTTTTCAGGCGGCTCTTTTTTTGCGCTGCGTATAAAATGCCCTCTCCTGGCAGTACCCCGGCTTGACTCTGGCGCTGCCTGCATGACTAAATGCCGCCGTCAATGAGTCTGACAGGTTGAGGCATAAGTCGGGGTCGCCAACAAGGCGACCCCATTTTTTATGCTGCCGCGGACGGCCAAGGGCCGGCGCCGGTCGGCTGGACGGGCTTCCGGGCCGCCTGTAGCTTGGGTGGAACCCGGCAAGAGGCGGACCATGGCCGAGCCCAAAACCTTCAAGTTCGACACCTTGAGCCTGCACGCCGGCCAGCAGCCGGACCCGACCACCGGCGCCCGCGCCGTGCCGATCTACCAGACCACCTCGTTCGCCTTCCGCGACACCGACCAGGCGGCGTCGCTGTTCAATCTGGAGCGCGCCGGCCACATCTATTCGCGCATCTCCAACCCAACGGTGGCGGTGCTGGAGGAGCGGCTGGCGGCGCTGGAGGGCGGCATCGGCGCGGTCTGCACCGCGTCGGGCCAGGCCGCGCTGCATCTCGCCGTCGCCACGCTGATGGGGCAGGGCGCGCATATCGTCGCCTCGGCCTCGATCTACGGCGGCTCGCACAACATGCTGACCCACACCCTGCCGCGCTTCGGCATCGCCACCAGCTTCGTCGATCCGCGCGACCCCGCCGGCTTCGCCCGCGCCCTGCGGCCGGAGACGCGGCTGGTGTTCGGCGAGGTGCTGGGCAATCCCGGCCTGGAAGTGCTGAACCTGCCCGAGGTGAGCCGGATCGCGCACGAGCACGGCGTGCCGCTGCTGATCGACAGCACCTTCACCACCCCCTACCTCTGCCGGCCGTTCGACCTCGGCGCCGATCTGGTGATGCATTCGGCGACCAAGTTCCTCGGCGGGCACGGCGTCGCGATCGGCGGCGCGTTGATCGATTCCGGCCGCTTCGACTGGGAGGCCTCGGGCAAGTTCGCGACCCTGACCGAGCCCTATGCCGGCTATCACGGCCTGGATTTCGCCGAGGAGTTCGGGCCGGCCGCCTGCATCATGCGGGCGCGCGCCGAGGGCCTGCGCGATTTCGGCGCCTGCATGTCGCCGACCAACGCCTTCCATATCCTGCAAGGCGTGGAGACGCTGCCGGTGCGCATGCAGCGCCATGTCGACAACGCCCGCCGCATCGTCGCCTTCCTCAAGGCGCACGAGGCGGTCGCCTGGGTCAGCTATCCCGAACTGCCGGAGCATCCCGACCACGCCCTGGCCAAGCGGCTGTTGCCGCGCGGCTGCGGTGCCATCTTCAGCTTCGGCATCAAGGGCGGCCGCGCCGCCGGCCGGCGCTTCATCGAGGCGCTGAAGCTGTTTTCGCATCTTGCCAACGTCGGCGACGCCAAATCGCTGGTGATCCATCCCGCCAGCACTACGCACCAGCAGATGGACGCCGAGGCGCTGGCCGCCGCCGGCATCGGCG
>DATKQA010000575.1:0-3058 GCA_035523835.1 Candidatus Sulfotelmatobacter sp. | reverse complement strand
CGCCGGCGCCAGGCACGACCATAGCAGCGTGTTCCGAGGGGAGCCCCGGAGGGGGCTGAGATACCGCCAGCCGCGCCGCGACCATGGCCGGCATGCGGGAACCCGTCGAACCTGATCCGGGTCATTCCGGCGTAGGAACAGGAACCACCGCGGCCGGCGCCCGGCGCCGCCGCAACCTGCTCCCGCCCCGGCTTGTTCCAGGTCCGGCCGTGCCACGAGGCGAGGGAGAAGGTCGCATGACATTGCGGACAGAAAACCAGGCGTTCACCGTCTCGACCGGCCCGCTGCCGGCGTCACGCAAGATCACCGTTGCCGGCAAGCGCCATGCCGATCTCGCCGTGGTGATGCGCGAGGTCGCCGTCGAGGCTGGGGCGAAGGAACCACCGATCCGCCTATACGACACTTCCGGCCCCTATACCGATCCCAAGGCCGAGATCGACATCCGCGCCGGCCTCAAGCCGCTGCGCCAGGCCTGGATCTGCGCCCGCGGCGACAGCGAGGAATATTCGGGGCGCGAGATCAGGCCGGAGGACAACGGGCTCCACCGCGGCGAAGCGGCCAACATGGAAGTCTTCCCCGGCGCCGGCCGGCGGCCGCTGCGCGCCAGGGCCGGCAAGGCGGTGACGCAGATGGCCTATGCCAAGGCGGGCATCATCACGCCCGAGATGGAATATGTCGCGCTCCGCGAGAACCTCGGCGCCTCGCCGGCGCGCGACGGCGACAGCTTCGGCGCGAACCTGCCCGCCGCCATCACGCCGGAATTCGTGCGCGACGAGGTGGCGCGCGGCCGCGCCATCATCCCGGCAAACATCAACCACCCGCAAAGCGAGCCGATGATCATCGGCCGGAACTTCCTGGTAAAGATCAACGCCAACATCGGCAATTCCGCCGTCGCCTCGTCGATCGCCGACGAAGTGGACAAGATGGTCTGGTCGATCCGCTGGGGCGCCGACACGGTGATGGACCTGTCCACCGGGCGCAACATCCACACCACGCGCGAATGGATCATCCGCAATGCACCGGTGCCGATCGGCACCGTGCCGATCTACCAGGCGCTGGAGAAGGTCGGCGGCCGGGCCGAGGAACTGACCTGGGACATCTACCGCGACACGCTGATCGAGCAGTGCGAGCAGGGCGTCGACTACTTCACCATCCACGCCGGCGTGCGGCTGCCCTATATCCCGCTCACCGCCCGGCGCGTCACCGGCATCGTCAGCCGCGGCGGCTCCATCCTGGCGAAATGGTGCCTGGCGCATCACCAGGAGAATTTCCTCTACACCCACTTCCGCGACATCTGCGAGATCATGCGCGGCTACGACGTGAGCTTCTCGCTCGGCGACGGGCTCCGGCCCGGCTCCATCGCCGACGCCAACGACGCGGCGCAGTTCGCCGAGCTCGAAACGCTGGGCGAGCTGACCCGGATCGCCTGGGAGCACGACGTGCAGGTGATGATCGAGGGCCCCGGCCACGTGCCGATGCACAAGATCAAGGAGAACATGGACAAGCAGCTCGAGATCTGCCACGAGGCGCCGTTCTATACGCTCGGGCCGCTCACCACCGACATCGCGCCGGGCTACGACCACATCACCTCGGCGATCGGCGCCGCCATGATCGGCTGGTTCGGCACCGCCATGCTCTGCTACGTGACGCCGAAGGAGCATCTCGGCCTGCCCGACCGCGACGACGTGAAGCACGGCGTCATCGCCTACAAGATCGCCGCCCATGCCGCCGATCTGGCCAAGGGCCATCCGGCCGCCCGGCTGCGCGACGACGCGCTGAGCCGGGCCCGCTTCGATTTCCGCTGGCGCGACCAGTTCAACCTGTCGCTCGATCCCTCGACGGCGGAGCAGTTCCACGACGAGACCCTGCCGGCGGAAGGCGCCAAGGTGGCGCATTTCTGCTCCATGTGCGGGCCGAAATTCTGCTCGATGAAAATATCGCAGGAGGTGCGCGACTATGCCCAGGCCGGCATGGCGCAGAAGTCGGAGGAATTCCGCGCCGCCGGCGGCGAAATCTACGTCGACGCCGGGACGCTGGCCGACGACAAGCCGGCGGCGGCGGATTGACGGCGCGGGTAGCGGCCGGGCAGCGCGGCCTCGCGCCGCTCGACGAGCGGCTGAGCGGGCTCTGCCACGGGCTCGGCGCCGGCCTGAGCGTCGCCGGCCTGGTCCTGCTGCTGCTGCTCGCGGCGCCGCGCGGCGGCGCCTGGCTCATCGCCAGCGTCGCCGTCTACGGCGCGGCGCTGGTGCTGCTCTATTCCGCCTCGGCGATCTATCACCTGCTGCGCGACGGCCGGCTCAAGGATGTTTTCGAGCATCTCGACCACACGGCGATCTTCCTCCTGATCGCCGGCAGCTACACACCGTTCACTCTCGTCACCATGCGCGGCCCGGTCGGCTACGGCATGGCGATCGCGGTCTGGCTGTTCGCGCTCGGCGGCATCGCCTTCAAGCTCTTCTCGCGGCACCGCTTCGCCCGCGCCACCGCCTTCCTCTATCTCGCGATGGGCTGGCTGATCCTGTTCGGTCTCGGCAAGCTCTTGCAGACCCTGCCGCCGGGCGGCCTCGTGCTGCTGGTCGGCGGCGGCCTGGTCTACAGCGCCGGCATCGCCTTCTATCTCTGGGAGCGGCTGCCTTTCAACCATTCGATCTGGCACGGCTTCGTGCTCGCCGGCAGCGCGCTGCATTTCTGCGCCGTGGCGATCTACGTGGTGCCGGCGCCCTGAATTAAGGACAAAATAAGAAATCTTGCCCAGGCTGCCCGTGTTCGCTTGGGAGAAGGCGGCGGCGCCGCGATGGAACGATTGACGCGTCAGCCAAGCTGACCTTTGATGACAGGCGCAATACGAGGCCGAGTCAGATCATGAGCAAGCCGGTTGTGGGCGTCATCGGCAACACCCACATCGTCGAGAACAAATTTGCCACCCAGCTCGTCGGCGAGCGCAATCTCCGTGCCCTCGCAGAGGTTATCGGCGCGCTGCCGCTGATGTTCGCCGGGACGCTGGAGATCACCGACATCGGCGCGCTCCTGGAGACGGTGCACGGCGTGGTGCTGACGG
>DATKQA010000574.1:0-7290 GCA_035523835.1 Candidatus Sulfotelmatobacter sp. | reverse complement strand
TCCGCTAGATTATGGGTTGGGTTTCATGGCAATCTAGCGTGGTTATGACAATAACTATCGAGAAGTCGCCAATTCCGGGCCGCAGCACCGATCCGGCGCACTATCAGGACGTCGGCCGGCCGATCGCTGCCATGGCCAAGGATTTTCCCGACGGCTTCGTCAATCCCTGGCATCGGCACAAGCGGGCGCAGCTTCTGTTCGCCACCTCCGGCGTGATGACCGTGGAAACCCCCGACGGCACCTGGCTGGTGCCGCCGCATGCCGCGGTCTGGGTGCCGGCGCGGGTCATGCACCAGAACCGCATGGCCGGCACGGTTCGCATGCGCACGCTCTATGTGCGCGACGATGTCGCTCGCGCCCTGCCGGCGGTCTGCACGGTGTTTGAAGTATCGCCGCTCTTGCGCGAGCTCATCCTGCGCGCGGTCGCCATGCCGATCGAATATGACGAGGCCGGGCCGGATGGCCGCATCATGGCGCTGGTGCTGGACGAGATGCGCGCGCTCCGGCCGCTGCCGCTGCACCTGCGCATGCCGGCCGATCCACGCCTGCAGCGCGTCTGCGGCGCCATTGTCGCCGATCCCGGCGGCGAGCACAGTCTGGCGAGTCTGGCGGGCAAGGCCGGCGCCAGCGCGCGCACGCTGCTCCGGCTGTTCCGTCGTGAAACCGGCCAGACCTTCGCCGCCTGGCGCCAGCAGGCCCGCCTGCTCGAGGCGCTGACCCGGCTCGGCGCCGGGCAGGCGGTGACGGCGGTGGCGCTCGATCTCGGCTACGATAGTCCGAGTGCCTTCACCGCCATGTTTCGCCGCGCGCTCGGCACCACGCCGAGCCGCTATCTGCAGCGCCATGCCGGCGCATCGGAGCATTGATCGTGCCAGGAAACGCCATCACCACGCAGCAGCCGTCGCCCGGCAGCGACCTTGTCGCGCCCGACACCACCGGCCTCAATTTCTTTCGCGCCGACGCCTCGCTCACCGATCTGCTGCAACTGCATCTGCCGGAAGAGCTCTGGCGCCATATCGAGCCGCACCTCGATCGCCTCGGCGGCCTTGCCGGCGATCACCTCGACCATTGCGCCCGCCTGGCCGACCGGCACGGGCCGGTGCTGCACCAGCGCGACCGCTTCGGCCGCGACGAGCAGTGGATCGAATATCACCCGGCCTATCGCGAGCTGGAGCGCGCCGCCTTCGGCGAGTTCGGCATTCATGCCATGTCGCACCGGCGTGGCATCCTCGGCTGGCCGGAAACCTATCCGGCCGTCGCCAAGCATGCCTTCACTTATCTCTTCAACCAGGCCGAGTTCGGCCTCGGCTGTCCGATCAATGTCACCGACGGCGCGGCGCTGCTGCTGTCGCGCTACGGCGATGCGGCGCTCAAGGCGAAATATTTGGACGGGCTGACCCAAACCGACATGGCGAAGCTCACCCAGGGCGCGCAGTTCATGACCGAGAAGGAAGGCGGCTCCGACGTCGGCAAGCTGACGACGACGGCGGTGCCGGAGGGCGGACACTGGCGCCTCCACGGCGAGAAATGGTTCTGCTCCAACGCCGATGCGTCGGTCGTCATGCTGCTGGCGCGGCCCGAGGGCGCTGCCCCCGGCACGCGCGGCCTCGGCCTCTTTCTGATGCCGCGGCGCCTCGACGACGGCTCGCCCAACCGCTATCGCATCGTCCGCCTGAAGGACAAGCTCGGCACGCGCTCGATGGCCTCCGGCGAGATCAAGTTCGAAGGCGCGCTTGCCTATGCCGTCGGCCGGCTCGACCGCGGCTTCGTGCAGATGGCCGAGATGGTCAACTGGTCCCGCCTGTCCAACGGGGTGAAGTCCACCGCGCTGATGCGTCGTGCGCTGCACGACGCGCTGACCGTGGCGCGCGGCCGCAAGGTCTTCGGCCGCCGCATCATCGACCTGCCGCTGGCCCGGCGCCAGTTGCTCAAGATCATGCTGCCGGTGGAGCAGGCGCTGTCGCTCTGCTTCACCACCGCCGATGCGCTCGACCGGGCCGAGATCGGCGGCAGCCAGGAGGCGGCGGCGCTCTTGCGCATCCTGACCCCGACCCTGAAGTACCGCGCCACGCGCGATGCGCGGAAAGTCTGCGGCGATGCCTTGGAGATGCGCGGCGGCGTCGGCTATATCGAGGAATTCGCCACCGCGCGGCTGTTGCGCGACGCCCATCTCGGCTCGATCTGGGAGGGCACCGGCAATATCGTCGCCCTCGATGCGCTTGCCCGCGCCGTCGGCCGGCATGGCGCCGAAGCGGCGCTGGCCGCCGACCTGCATGCCCGGCTCAACGAATCGCCCGCCTTGCCGCCGGCCTACCGCGACCGGCTGCGCGCCCTGGTCGATCGCGCCGTCGCCTTCGCCCGAACGGTGGCGGCCGATGCCGGCCGCGAGGCGGATGCGCGCCGTGCCACCAGCGCGCTCTATCACGTGGCGAGCGCGGTGACGCTCGCCTGGGAGGCGGTGCGGGTGCACGAGCGGCGGGGCGATGCGCGGCGGCTGGTGCTGTCGCGCCTGGTGCTCGACCATCGGCTCAGTCCGCGGGATCCGCTGGCCGGCGAGGCCGGCCCGGCACAGGATCGCGCCGCGGGCCTGCTGCTCGACGAGGCGCCGGTGCCGATGGCGGCAGCGGCGGCGGTGGCGCTGAACTGATGGCGGACGCCGGCGAATTCGGCCGCACCGCGCGGCGCTTTATGGAATAATGCGCCGACCGACCTGCCGCCCGCCGAGTCCCCTCCTTGCCCAGCCAGACCGCCAGTTCGCTTGTGCTGAACCTCGGCAACGCCTTCGGCGCGCTGCGCCATCGCAACTACCGCACCTATACGATCGGCAATTCGATTTCGCTCATCGGCACCTGGGCGCAGCGCGTCACCGTCGGCTGGCTCACCTGGGAGCTGACCCATTCCGCCACCTGGCTTGGCCTGGTCGCCTTCGCCGACCTGTTCCCGGCGGTGATCCTGAGCCCCTGGTCGGGTGCCCTGGCCGACCGGCGCGAGCGGCTGGTCATCATCTGGATCACCATGCTCTTCGCCATGAGCCAGGCGACCCTGCTCGCCATCGTCACCGCCTTCGACTTCATCGATATCTGGGGCCTGTTCGGGCTGACGCTCTCGCTCGGCTGCGCCAACGCCATCGCCCAGCCGGCACGGCTGGCGCTGATCCCGAACCTGGTGGAGCGCGAGGCACTGTCCTCCGCCGTCGCGATCAACTCTGTGGTGTTCAACACGGCCCGCTTCATCGGCCCGACCATCGCCGGCATCGTCATCAAGGACAGCGGCGTCAGCCTGGCCTTCGCGCTGAACGCGCTGAGCTACGTCGCCTTCATCCTGTCGCTGATCAACCTGAAGGTGGTGCGGCCGGAGCAGCCGACGGTCAGCCGCAACGTGTGGGACGATACGCTCGCCGGCTACCGCTACGCCGCCGAGCACCAGGGCATCGGCGCCATGCTGCTGCTCATGGCGGCGACGACCCTCGGGCAGCGCTCGGTGATCGAGCTGCTGCCGGGCTTCGCCGGCGCGGTGTTCCATCGCGGCCCGGAGGGACTGGCCTGGCTCACCGGCATGGTGGGCGTCGGGGCCATGGCCGGCGGCATCTGGGTGGCCGGCCGCAAGCGCCTCGACGGCCTGACCCACGTGGTAGTGATCACCGTCGGCGTCAGCACGTTGTTCCTGTTCGGCTTCGTCTCGACCGCGATCTTCTGGGTGGCGCTGCCCTGTCTCTTCGTCGTCGGTTTCGCCCAGGTCATCACCGGCGTCGCCGCGCAGACGCTCATTCAGAGCGCCGTCGATCCGCGGATGCGCGGCCGCATCCTGAGCCTCTACGGCATGATCTTCCGAGGCGGCCCGGCGGTCGGGGCGCTGGTCTTCGGCATCGTCGGCTCGCATCTCGGCTTGCGCGTATCCGTCGCCATCAGCGCGGCCACCGGCATCGCCGTCTGTCTCTACGGTCGCCGGCGCGAGGCGCGCATCGCCGCGGCGCTGGAAGGGGACGGGGAGAGCGGCTGACGATCAGGCCTTGATGCCCAGCCGATCCAGCGCCCGCTTGCGCGCGTCGCCGCGCTCGTGATCGGAAACGTAGAGCAGTCCGGCGATGCGGCGGAGCAGCGCATCCTCGTCGGGATCGAGCGTGCCGTCGGCATAGGCGACCTCCCACAGCATCTCGACCAGCCGCACCCGCCCGGCCGCGTCGAGGCGCTGGACGGCGAGGTGGGTGAAGCGGAAGAGCTGGGTCGAAAGGTCGGCGGTGCGTTCCGCCGCGTCGAGCAGGCGCCTGGTCGCGTCCGGCGCGAGATCGAAGCGCGCCGTCAGCAGCCGCTCGATGACGGCGCGTTCGGAGGCATCGAAATGGTCGTCCATGCGCGCCGCCTCGACCAGCAGCGCGGCGACGGCAAGCTGCAGCTCGTCGGCACGTTCGGCGTCGGACGGCGCACCGCCGGCCAGCAATTGCAGGATGCGATCGATCACGCTGTCGTCATACCGCCTTGGCGCCGGGGTCGCTGGGCGGCGAGCGCAGCGCCTCGTCCTGGTGCCGCGGATCGAGCTCGAGCCACATGGCATTGAGAACGGCAAAGGCGCAGGCAAGCCCGAGGCCGAGAACCCAACTGAAGTACCACATGACCGGCTCCTAGTAGTTGCCGTGCGAATCGGCCTCGATCTGCGCCGCGGTCACCTTGCCGCGCAATACGTGAAAGACGAAGGCAGTATAGAGCAGCACTAGTGGCAGAAAGATGGCCATGCTGACCAGCATGATGAAGAGGGTGAGCTGGCTGCTCGATGCGTCCCATATGGTGAGGCCGCTCCGCGGATCAAGCGCCGAAGGCAGCAGGAAGGGGAACAGGCTGACGCCGAAGGTCGCCACCACGCCGCCGACGGCCAGCGCGCTGGCGATGAAGCCGAGGCCCGGCCGCCGGCTGCGCAGCGCCAGGATGGCGGCGCCGGCGCCGGCATAGCCGAGGATCGGCGCCAGGATGAACCAGGGATGCGTGGCGTAGTTGCCGAGCCAGGCGCCCGGCCGCAAGCTCACCGCCTTGGCCAGCGGATTGGACAGCGCATCATGCGGCGTGCCGGCAGCGAGCACCTGGCCGTCGACGCCGAAGCCGACCCAGAGGCCGCAGACGGTGAAGAGCAGCACGAGGACGACGGCGGCCCAGGCGGCGAAGCGGGTCGCACGCGCGGCGACGGCGCCCTCGCTTTTCAGCGCGAGAAAGGTTCCGCCGTGCATGGTGAGCATGGCGACGCTGGTCAGGCCGCAGAGCAGCGGGAACGGCGTCAGCAGGTCGAAGAAGCCGCCGCTCCAGGTCATGCGGAGCGTGTCGTCGAGGCGGAAGGGCAGGCCCAGCATGAGATTGCCGAGCGCGACGCCGAACACCAGCGCCGGCACGAAGCCGGCAACGAACAGGGCGGTGTCGCAAGCGGCGCGCCAGCGCGGATCGTCGATCTTGCTGCGGAAGGTGAAGCCCACCGGGCGCACGATCAGCGCCACGAGCACGATGAACATGGCAATGTAAAGACCGGAGAAGCTGACGGCGTAGAGCTGCGGCCAGGCCGCGAAGGAGGCGCCGCCGCCGAGCACCAGCCAGACCTGGTTGCCCTCCCACACCGGACCGACCGTATTGATGACGACGCGGCGCTCCATGTCACTGCGGCCGACGAAGGGCAGCAGCATGCCGATGCCGAGATCGAAACCGTCCATGACGGCGAAGCCGATCAGGAGTGCACCGAGCAGCGCCCACCAGATCAGGCGCAGGATGTCGTAGGCGATCGGCACGCTGGTCATGACACGTGCTCCCCGGCATGGATGGCGGGACCGATGCGTGCGTACTTGACCATGAGATAGACGTCGGCCACCGCCAGCGCGGTATAGAAGACGACGAAACCGATCAGGCTGAACCAGACCTGGCCGGCGCTGATCGACGAGCTGGCAAGGAAGGTCGGCAGCACGCCTTCGATGGCCCAGGGCTGGCGGCCATGCTCGGCGACGATCCAGCCGAGCTCGGTGGAGATCCAGGGCAGCGGCAGGGCGCAGGCGGCGATCCAGAGATACCAGCGATAGCGGTCGAGCTGGCGCCGCGCCGTCAGGTAGAAGCTGAAGGCGAAGAGCGCGATGAAGGCGAAGCCGAGCGTCACCATGATGCGGAACGACCAGAACAGCACGCCGACCGAGGGCACCGTGCTCCAGGCCGCCTGCTCGACCTCGGCCGGCGTCGCCGCGGCGACGTTGTCGGTATAGCGCTTCAGCAGGAGGCCATAGCCGAGGTCGGCGACATGCGCCTCGAAGGTCTTGCGCGCGTCGGCGTCGTTCTTGTCGGCGCGGACCTTCTGCAAGGCGGCATAGGCGAGCATGCCGCTTTCGATGCGGGTCTTCGCCTGGTCGACCAGGTCGTAGATGCCCGGCACCGGCGTATCGAGCGAGCGGGTGGTGATCAGCCCGAGTACCCAGGGCACGTAGACGGCAAAATGCGTAGTGCGCATATGAGGATCGGGGATGCCGAAGAGCAGGAACGGCGCCGGCGGCGGCGCCGTGTGCCATTCCGCCTCGATGGCGGCGATCTTCATCTTCTGATGCACGGTCGCGGTATAGCCGCTCTCGTCGCCGAGCACGACGACCGAGAGCGCCGAGGCGAGGCCGAAGCTTGCCGCCACGGTCATCGAGCGCCGCGCGAAGGCGACGTGATGACCGCGCAGGAGATAGATGGCGCTGATCGACAGCACGAAGACCGAGCCGACCACATAGCCGGCGCTTACCGTATGCACGAACTTCGACTGCGCCACCGGATTGAACAGCACGTCGTAGAACGAGGTGAGCTCCATCCGCATCGTCTCGAAATCGAAGCGGGCGCCGACCGGGTTCTGCATCCAGGCGTTGGCGATCAGGATCCAGAGCGCGGAGAGATTGCTGCCGATGGCGACCAGCCAGGTGACGACGAGATGGCCGACCTTCGACAGGCGGTCCCAGCCGAAGAAGAACAGGCCGACGAAGGTCGCCTCCAGGAAGAAGGCCATCAGCCCTTCGAGCGCCAGCGGCGCGCCGAAGATGTCGCCGACGTAATGCGCGTAGTAGGCCCAGTTGGTGCCGAACTGGAATTCCATGGTGATGCCGGTGGCGACCCCCATGGCGAAATTGATGCCGAATAGCAGGCCCCAGAACTTGGTCATGTCGCGCCAGATCGTGCGGCGGGTCATGACATAGACGCTTTCCATGATAGCGATGACGAGCGAAAGCCCGAGCGTCAGCGGCACGAAGAGAAAGTGGTACAGCGCCGTCAGCGCGAACTGCAGGCGCGACAGCTCGACGAC
>DATKQA010000573.1:0-5856 GCA_035523835.1 Candidatus Sulfotelmatobacter sp. | reverse complement strand
GTAGGTCTGCCCCTTGGGCGGCTTTTTCCAGACGATCGGCTCGGTGCGGTCGGCGGTGTGGACGCCATAGGCTTCGGCCAGCCGCCGTTCGAAACTCATAATGTAAGTGCCGTCCGCCATGCGGATGCCCGGATGGATGGTGCGCACGATGCCGTAAGCATCCTTGGGCAGATCCGGCGTGGCGCGGTCCGCCTTGGGCACGTAAGCGCGCAGGTAAGCAAGCTGCTTGGGCGTGACGTTGTCGGGCTCTTCGGTATAGGCGATGACGAGCGGCGTCTTCATCGTGCGGATGACGTGTTCCAGCGCCGCATCCTTGGCCGGTTCGGTGGGCTGGTCGAACAGGATGTCGAGGCCGATCGCCTTGGGATGGGCCGCGTCCAGCCGCGTCAGAAGTTCGGCCAGCATGCCGCGGTCGATGGGCGAACGGTAGGGCAAGTGCGAAAGCGTGGCTTCGTCGATGGCGACGATGCGCACGCGCTCGTCGCTGGGCTGTTCATGCGCGGCAAACGCGAATTCCCAGTCCTGGATGAAATTGTCGACATTGGTCAGGAAGATGACGTGATAGACCGCGGCGACAGACAGGCATGCCACCAGCGCCGCGACACCGATCAACAGGAAAAGCGAACTGAAATGACGCCCGCGCAGAAGACTTCGCGCGCGCTCGGCAACCGGACTCAAATTCATTTGGACGCGGAACGGATCAGGGCTTCCGCCTGCGCGGTGCAGCCTTTCTGGATCATCCACGCGGCGCGCATCTGATCGGTGGAGAGCGCCGCCGGAACGGTGGCGACCGATACGGCCGATTCATTGCCGTTCAGGACGACGAAGTAGCTGGCCTCGCCATGCACGCCCATGTCGGGCTTGACGACGAGCCGGTCGTCGCCGCGCGGCCAATCGGCCTGGGCTTTCCAGCTCCGGTCCGCGGGCATGATGACCAGATTGGCGGCTTGCGCGGAGGCGGGCCGCCACAGAACCGGGGTCTGTCCCTGTTGCAGGCACGCGCTGCCCGAGCGTGTGGCATCGATCAGCCACGGACTTGGCAACGTCGCCGTGCCGACGCCGCGCGTCGTACCGATTTCCCCCAAACGGCCGTTGCTGTTGGTCGCCAGCGCGCCGATGGCGGCGGCAAGCTGCACGCCCTGCTCCGCCACGGGCGCTTTCTGATAGGGACCGTCGAGCTTGATGGTCTGGCCGCCATCGGAAATCAGGGTGAGGTGCTGGCCCTGCTGCAACACCAGCGGCTTGGTCGGATCGATGATCGTTCCGACCTTCATGCCGATGCCGCGGGCTTCCACCACGACATATTGTGCCGCCACGGCGGCGCTGGCGAGCAGCGGCAACGCAAGGAGGCCGGCCAGTAACGCCCGATGCATCTTCATGGGGTGCTCCCCTTCGTCAGTTGCGCACTGCGCTCAACCCCTATCGTCTCGCCATCGCCGATGATCGTAAAGGCCGCCCAGTTGAACGGATGCGCCATCGCACCCTGCGCGATCAGGGAAAGTTGCGCCTGCCGCAGCGCCTGCGCCAGCCCCCGCGCGCGATTGGCGGGTGCAAATACGGTCGTCATCAGGGCCGCGGTGGCGGCGGACGGGACTTCCCAATGGGTCGCCAGAACCGAGCGGGCCCCGGCGGCGAAGAAGGAATCCGACAGGCCTTCCAATGCGCCGCCGCCCAGCCCGTCACCGCTTTCGGCCGTGTTGCAGGCCGACAGGACGACCAGATCGGCGTTCAGTTTCAGTTGCGCGATTTCGCTGGCGGTCAGCATGCCGTCGGTCGCGGTGGAGGTGGCCGGCGTTGCCGGCGGCGACAGCGCCAGCGACGGCTCGCCTTCGCAATGCAGTTCGCCCGGCAGGATGCCGTGGGTGGCGAAATAGACGACGCCATATTGCTCCAGCGGCTGCGCCCGCAGATTGGCTTCGGTCGCTTGCGCGCCCAAGAGGATCGTGGCGCTGCCGCCGCCGATCTGGCGGCCGACGGCCTGCACTTCGCTGGCCGTCGATGGCAGCGGCGGCAGGGCCCGCAACAGATCGGGCGGTACGGGGCCGGCGGCACGGCAGGCGCCCGACAGATCGGCCAGCGCCTTGGCGCCCGCAACACCCGATGCGCCCTGGAAGGCCGGTGCGCCGATGCCGAGGAAGGTCCGCGCCGCCGGCGCGTGATGTTCGGCTTCATCGTGCAGCGTCACCAGCGCGCGCGCCGACGGCATGGTGCTGATGGCGAAACGCTTCACCAGCCAGGCGGCGTTGGAATAGTCGTGGCTGTCGCCGGGATTCTGACTGACGAGAAGCGACAGCGGCAGGCTCGACAGCGCGCCGCCCGGCACGACGATCAGATGATCGACGCCGTTCAGATGGCTTTCCACCGGCGCAACGAGCGCCTGATAGAGCGCATAGGAATTCTTCAGGCTGAATTGCGGCAAGCGCCCGGCCGCCGGAACGAAAGCGCTGCGCAGATCGGCGACGTCGGTCGCCAGCGCATCCTGGCCGATGGCCAGCGGCACAGCCGCGAAGCCGTCATGGCGCACCACGAGCGCGGTGCTGGAATCGTTGCCGATGATAAAGATCAGCATCGCATCGCCGGGCGAAAGCTGGGCCTGCACCGCCGCCAGATCGGCGGGACCGGGATTGGCCAGCGCCGCATATTGCGGAAATTCCTGTTTCACCTGGATCGCCAGGCTGTCGGCGGTGGCGGAGGCCTGTTTCACTTGCGCGTTCAGATCGTCTTCGCGGCCGGACTTGCGTTCGCTGTCGGGCAGCGCGATTTCGGCGGCCAGATCGACGGTGGCGCGGTCGCGGTCGCGCGCGGCGGCCTGCGCTTTCAGGATGAGATCGGCGAGCGCGCCGTTGCCGGCGGCCTCGCGCGCCGCAACGCGGGCAATGGTCTGATCGGCGACGCCGGTATTGGCGAACTGGCTGACGCGGAAAATGTCGGCATCGCGTGCGGCGTCACCGGCGCCATTGCCCATATCGGCGGCGACATATTGCACGACGTCGTCGGGCAGAAGCTGCGCGCGCGCGATCGGATCCTTGGCGGCGATGGCGGTGGCCAGACGGAACGCATCCATTGCCGGCGCGTAAAGCTGCTGGCGCGTATAAAACTCCGCAAGACGAAGATCGGCCGCCGCCGTCGGCGCGGTGTCGCCGAAGATCTTCACGTCGAGATCGCGCGCGTCGCGATAATCATGTTCCGCGGCCACGGTGCGGCCGTCGCGCTCGTTGATTTCCGCCATCAGGCCGACGGTATCGGCGCGCCACCACAGCGGCAGGGACGGTTCTTCGCTGACGATCCACAGCGCTTCTTCGCCGGAGGCGCGCGCGCTCGCCAGATCGCCCAGACGCAGCGCCATTTCCGCTTCGACGCGAAGGTCGTGGGCCAGCTCGCCCTGGCTGACCGGCGCGGTCTGGCCGCCGGCCGATGTGTCGGCGCTGGCATTGGCGGCTGTGGCCGATGCGATCTGCGCACGCCGCGCCGCCGTCGCCTGCCGCGCAAATTTCAACGCATCGTCATAGTGACGCTGGTTCGCCGCATCGAGCGCCAGATAAGAGAAGTAGCGGCCGCGCACATTGTTGTCCGACGAAGCCTCCAGGATCGGCGCGGCGCGGTGAAACAGCGCCGCCGCTTCCACAAAACGGCCCTGATTGCTCACCTGCAAGGCAAGCTCGGCCAGGGTCTGCCCTACGACCAGCGAGTTTGGACCGAAGAGGCTCTGCTCTGTCGTCAGCGCGGCGCGATAGCCCGCTTCCGCGGCGGCATAATTGTCCGAGGCCCCCGCCAGTCGAGCGGCTTCGGTGGACTTTTCATACGCGGCATAATCGGCGGCCGAAGCATGCAGCAGCGACGCCGAGAGTTCCGTCGAAAGCGCGTCCGTCAACGCCGCATCGTCCGTGGCGGCGACATGGGAGTCGGCTGCGATGGCGGCCTGCATCGCCGGCAGCGCGGACGGTGCGCCTTCCGCGCTGTAGAGTCTGCCGGCGGCTTCCCGGGCGATGAGGATGCGCGGCCAGCCATTGCTGTTCAGCGTGCAGGTGCGCAGCATCGTGGCGCCGTACCACTTCGCCGGCGCGCAGGTGGCCTGCGCATACCCGGCAACACTCAACTGGGCGATGGCCGAGCGCCGCGCAATGACGTCCCGCGGCAGGTTCTGCGACGGCAGCACCGAAATCGTGGCGACCGGCTGCGTGGCGCCGCCGCACATGATCGATACGGGCTGATCCACAGCCGGCGAACCGGACCACTGGCAGGTTTCGCCGGCGAGGTTCTTGCCCAGATCGGCGGCAAGCGCCGGCGACGCGGCGGCAAGGCCGAACGCCGCCACCGCAAGCGGAAGAAGACGAGCGCGCGTCACCATCTCCACAAGGCCTCGTTGCCCCAGCTTGAGTAATCCTCGTCCGCGGGCGGAACGCCATGCGGATGGGTGGGCGTCAGGGTCATGATCTCATCCAGAACGCCCGGAATGATCGTCTTGGAAACGGTGCGGCTCTTGCCGTTGCCGTTGAGCGAGTTGCCGACCGAATTGGCGACGCCGTCCGACGGGGTGTCTTCGTCCTCCGCCTCGCCCGCCAGTTTTTCCAGCGGCGTCGGCGCGCTCGAAACGCTGCCGCCGGCGGTGAAGTCGCTGCTCGGTCCGCTGATCGGGGTCGTGCTGGTCGCGGTATAGGTGAAGCTGGTCGGCGTGGTGTTGTTCTGGATGATGGTGGACACCGAGCCTGCGGTGGTGGGATCGCTGGTCGGCGCCGTGTTCGTGGCGGTGTAGCCGCTGACCGTGCCGCTGACCGAGCCGGTGCCGGTGGCGTTCTGAATGCCGGTCGACGTGCCGGACGCGGTGCCGGGCGTCAGGTCGAACACGGTGCCCTGCGAAATCGCGATATTGCCCGCGACGTTGCCGGTTCCGCTGTGCGCGCCGTCGCCGTTGCCGACCTGGGCATAGCCGTCGCTGCCGGTGTTGCTGCCGGTGAGCGTGAGGTCGTTGACGGTGATGTTGCCCGAGATGTTGAACGTCACGGTGTTGCCGGAGCCGGTCGTGTTTTCCCCGTTGCCGCCGTTGCCGATCTGCACATAGGAGTTGGCGCCGGTACCGGCGACTTCGACGACCGCGTTTTCGGCCACCGCGGGGCTGGACACCGCCACGGTGATGTTGCCGCCGATCGTGCCGCTGCTGCCATTGGCGCCGCCGGTATTGATGAAGTCGCCGCCATTGCCGATCTGCGCATAGGCATCGGCCGCGCTGCCGGTCAGCGTCACGCCGCTGACCGCCGCGATCACGATGTCACCGCCGACGGTGGCCGCCCCGTTCAGCGATTGACCGGACTTGTAGCCGCCGTCGCCGATCTGGCTGTAGCTGGCGTTGCCGCTTCCCGCGTTCAGCGCGATGGCGTTGCCGTGAACCGTGACGGCGCCCGTGTTGGTGTAGCCGGCCGAATTGCTGTTGCTTTCGGCGCCGCCATTGCCGATCTGGGCATAGGCTTCCTGGCCGCTGCCGGCGTGCAACGTGACATTGCCATTCGCCAGCACGCTGACCGTGCCGTTGTTGGAGCCGGACACCTGATACCCGCCGTCGCCGATCTGGGCGAAGTAGGCCGTGCCTGCGCCGCCATTGAGCGTGACGTCGCCGGTCGCGTTGACGATGATCGCGCCGCTGCCGCCGCCATGATAGCCGACCTGCGCATAGCCGTTGATCGCCGAGAGAACCAGATCGTCCGCCGCAAGCGTCGTGGTGCCGGTCTTGGAGCCGACCGCAACATTGCCGCTGCCGCCGCCGATGGTGATGTTTCCGCCGTTGTTGCCATAAGCCGAACCGGCGGTGAGCGCTGAAGGGCTTGTCGTGGTTCCGTCCCAGCCCGCGACGGCGAGAAGCGA
>DATKQA010000572.1:0-3389 GCA_035523835.1 Candidatus Sulfotelmatobacter sp. | reverse complement strand
GGATACTGCCAGGAGACCGAGGCCATGTAGGTCTTCTCGGTCGAGCGCAATTCCAGATGATAGGTGCGCCGGTCGGTGTCGATGACGAGGTTCGTCACCAGGTCCGGCCGGGTCGGCTTCACCAGGATGTGGACGCGCTTGTCGGCACCCGTACCGCTTTCGGTGTCGCCGATGATCCAGCGGACGGTATCGCCGGCAGCGACCGGGCCGGGGCCGACGAGTTGCTCGCCCGGCTCCAGCGCAATATCGGTGATTTCACCGGGTTCCGCATAAACCTGGTAGAGCGCGCCATCGGTGAACGGATAGACCTGGATGGCATTGATGTAGCCGGCGCGGGTCGGTTGCACGCGCGCTGCGGCATCGGCATTGGCGACGCGGGTGATCGGGCTGTGGGCTTCCGGCGGTGCGGTCCTACCGACCGGCAGCGGCTTCAACTGGCCGGGCAAGGGAAGCGGTTTCGGCAATTCGACGATCTGCACCGGCTTCGGTGACTCCGGCAGGAGCACCGCGGGCCTCGGTGTATTGTCGTAGGTGATGGCGGGCGGCTTGAAGCTCGAACAGGCCGCAAGCGTGGAAACGGAAAGCAGCAGAACCGGCAAGCCGGCTTTACGGAAAAGAGGCTTTGTCATTGGCCCAGCTCCCGCGACCAATTGATGGCATCGACGTAAATCCCCAGCGGATTCTTTCGGAGGTGATCGGCATCCGTCGGGGGAATGACGACGACCGTGAGAAAGGCGCTCCAGCGTTCGGTCGCGGCGAGCGTGCCGTCCTGGTAGTGGCGCTCGGTCCAGGCGACCTGGAAGCTGTCGGGAGAGGCGCGGATCACGCTGGCGACATCGACCTCCACCTCCTGCTTGCCGATCTTGCCGAAGGGATCGTTCGCGCGGGCATAGTCGTTCAGCGCCACGGCGCCCTTGTCGGTCGTGAAATCGTAGGCGCGCAGCCAGTTCTGGCGCACGATGATCGGATCGGACGGGATCGCCCTCACCCAC
The DNA here is from genome assembly GCA_035523835.1 of Candidatus Sulfotelmatobacter sp. GTDB lineage: Bacteria > Pseudomonadota > Alphaproteobacteria > Ferrovibrionales > Ferrovibrionaceae > DASQHM01. Next base: position 2,397 of record DATKQA010000572.1, on the reverse strand, counting down.
TCGATGAAGCGGGCGAGCTGCCACGCGATCTGCGGATCGGTCGGCCGGTAATCCGCAACGGCGGGTGCGACGGCCTCGGCCTGGCCGAGCTTGTCGACCTGCACCACCCAGGGCACGACGCTACCGTGGGTGGATTGCCAGACGAGACCAACGGCCAGACCCGCAGCCAGGGCGAGATTGCCGAAGGCGATCAGCCGCCAGTTCCGGGCTTGCACGCGCGCCGACCCGATGCGCTCGTCCCAGACCTGCGCGGCCTTTTGATAGGGGGTTTCGGGTTCGGGCGTGCGGCCATAGCGCGTGCCGGGGCGTCGGAACAGCATCAGCCTTCCTCCGAGAGATCGAGATTGGTGGAGGCGCCGCCGCCGTCGCCGGAACGGACATTGTGGGTGGCGGTGGAAATGCCGTCCCGGATGACCTGACGGCGGTGCATCCGCCTGGCCCAGTCGGGCGCCCGGCCGGCGGCACCGCCGCCGGATGCGGTCGGAGCGCCGCCAGCGGCGGTGTTGGCACCGGCTGAACTTCCCCCCATCGCGTGGTCGGCAGCCCGAGCGCCGGCCGCGAAGCTGCTCTTCAGATTTGAAGCAACGCGCTGGATCATGCTTCGCGGCACGCTGATTGCCGCGGCGGCGCCGGCCTTGGCGACACCGGCCATGCCGGCGGCTGCCCCCTTCATGCCGGTCTCGCCGGAAGCGGTGGCGCCGAGGCGATAGGCGGTGCTGGCGCCGCCTGCCAGTGCCGCGCCGCCCCGCGCCGTTCCGGCCAGCGCGCCGACCTCGGCCCGCACACCCGCAGCCGTTCCCATGAGGCCGGCGGCGCCGAGGCCGCCGGCGGCGAGCGCCGTGCCGACGGCCGCGCCGGCGCCGAGCTGCGGCGCCCCGGAGACGAGGCCAGTCGCAATGCCGGGACCGAAGATGGCAAGGCCGAGCAAGGTGAGCGCCGCCAGCATGATCGACAGCGCATCCTCGATGTTGGGATCGGCCGGAAAGCCGGTCGTGAACTGCGAGAACAGCGTCGTGCCGATGCCGACGATCACGGCCAGCACCAGCACCTTGACGCCGGAGGCCACGACATTGCCCAAGACCTTTTCGGCGAGGAAGGCGGTCTTGTTGAAGAGGCCGAACGGCACCAGGACGAAGCCCGCCAAGGTGGTCAATTTGAATTCGATCAAGGTGACGAAGAGCTGGATGGCGATGATGAAGAACGAGATCAGCACCACCACCCAGGCCAGCAGCAGTACGAAGATCAGGATGAAATTGTCGAAGAAGCTGGTGAAGCCCATCAACTGGCCGGCGGCGGTCAGGATCGGCTTGCCGGCGGTGAGACCGACCTGGGCGATGCTGCCGGGATGCACGAAATTGGCCGGAGAGACGGTCGAGCCGGCCGCTTCCAGCCCCAACCCGGCGAAGGAGTTGAAGATGATCTGCGCGAGGTTGTTGAAGTTGCCGATGATGAAGGCGAAGAAGCCGACATAGAGCGTCTTCTTGACGAGGCGCGCCATGATGTCGTCGTCGGCGCCCCAGGCCCAGAAGAGGCCGGCGAGCGTGATGTCGATGGCGATCAGCGTCGACGAGAGAAACGCCACCTCGCCATGCAGCAGGCCGAACCCGGAATCGATGTAGGTGGTGAAGGTGTTGGTGAAACCGTCGATGACGCCGGTGCCGCCGGTCATGGCCGCACCTCGTGCATCGCATACGGCGCGAAGAAGCGCCTGCGCCGTTCCGCCCAGGCAGCGCGGCAGGCATCGTCCACGTCTTCCGGCCGCACGATGGCGCGGCACCGCGCCAACTCGGCATCGAGCGGATCGGTGGCACGGGCGGCCGATGCTGGCGGCGTGGCTTCTTTCCGCCGGGTGTTGACGCTCACCGCTGTCGCCAGGATCGCCACGCCGAGCAACGCGAAGGCGCCCGCGCGCATGATCCGCTTCAAGAGGGCGGCATCGCCGCGCATCAGTGGAACATCGTCACGGGCTGGGGCTGATAGCCTTGGCCGCCGTTGAGGAAGTTGCTGAGCTGCTGCTGGGCCTGCGCCTTGCTCTCCAGCCGCGCCGCCCCGTCAAGACTTTGGGCGCGGGCCATCGCCGCAATCACCCCGGTCAGGTCCGCGAGTTGCTGAGCGGCGAGGCCCATGATCTGGTTGCCGGACTGCGCCGCTTGCAAAGCGCCGCTCGCCGATTGGCTCGACGAGATCAGTGCATTGATCTGCGTGCGCGCCGTGTCGAGGTTCTGCACCACGCCCGCCTGGACGCGCATGGAATCTTGATAGGCGGCGCGCGCGTTCTGCCAACGGGTCTGCGCATCGGCCATGAGCTGCGGATCGGTCGAACCCGCATAGCTCTGCGGATAGACCTGGGTGAATGCCTGATCGATGGTCGTAACGTCGTAGGCGATGCGCTGCGCC
>DATKQA010000571.1:0-3252 GCA_035523835.1 Candidatus Sulfotelmatobacter sp. | reverse complement strand
AGCGTGGCAAGGAACTCCCGGATATCGAGCCACGACATCTGCGTCTTGCGGCGAGCGACATTGGCGACCTCGTTCAGGACCTGCACGCTGACGGCGCCGCCGCCGGCGATCGCTGCTCCGGCCCGAGCGGCCTTCCGGGCGGCGGCGCCGGCGTCAAGACGCGAGGCAGGCGAGCGCGGCGCCACTCCGTTTGATGCGGCCGGAGCCGTGCGCCGCGCGTTTGACCGCCCGCCGCGGCAGGCATAGTTTTTGCCATGCCGCTGCCGACGGCGAGGGAGGCGAGCATGAGCAAGGCGCGCGACCGCGAGGACCTGACCCGGGTCGGACCGGGCACCGTGATGGGCGAGTTCATGCGGCAATACTGGATCCCGGCCGCGCTCTCCGGCGAGCTGGTCGCCGACGGCGATCCGATGCGGCTCCTGCTGCTCGGCGAAAAGTTGATCGCCTTCCGCGACAGCAGCGGCCGGATCGGCGTCATGGACCAGCGCTGCCCGCACCGCTGCGCCTCGCTCTTCCTCGGCCGCAACGAGCAGAACGGGCTGCGCTGCATCTATCACGGCTGGAAGTTCGACGCCGCGGGCCAGTGCGTCGACATGCCGAGCGTGCCGGCGGACCAGGACTACAAGGCCAAGGTCAGGGCGAAGGCCTATCGCACGGCGGAGCGCAACGGCATCGTCTGGGTCTATATGGGCGCGCGCGAGGCGGCGCCGCCGCTGCCGGCGATCGAGGTGTCGCTGCTGCCGCAGGCGGAGATGACGCAGCATTTCGTGCAGCGCCGCTGCAACTGGCTGCAGGCGCTGGAAGGCGAGATCGATACCGCGCACTTCGGCTTCCTGCACATGGGCAGCATCGAGCCCGACGATCTCGATCCCGACGATCCCTTGCGCTACACGGTGATGAACCGCACGCCCGAGTATCACGTCGCCGACGCACCCTGGGGCACGACCTACGCCGCCTATCGCGCCGCCGACCCCGGGCGGCTCTACTGGCGCGTCGCCAATTTCCTCTTCCCCTTCTGGGCGCAGACACCGGCCGGCGCCTTCCCGACCCATGTCGGCGCCCGCGCCTGGGTGCCGATGGACGACGAGCACACCATGTTCCTGCATCTGCATTGGCAGGCGGCCTCGCCGTCGGTGCCCGCCAGGCGGCGCGACGGCACCGCGCCGATGTACCTGACGCGCCACCACGACTACCGGCCGAACGACAGCGGCTGGTACGGCCGCTGGCGGCTGCGCGCCGACGAGACCAACGACTGGCAGATCGACCGCGCGGCGCAGCGCGCCAACCAGAGCTACAGCGGCATCGGCAACATCCATTTGCAGGACCAGGCGATCACCGAGAGCATGGGGCCGGTCAGCGACCATACGTTCGAACATCTCGGCCCCTCCGACCGCATGATCACGGCGACGCGCCGGCGTCTGCTGCGCGCCGCGCGCGCCTGGCAGAAAAGCGGCACCGTGCCGCCGGGGGTCGACGATCCCGCGCTCTACTACGAGGCCCGCAGCGGCTTCTTCCTGACCGAGGAGGGCCTCGACTGGCGCACCGCCTATCGGCGCCAGGTGGAAGCGGCGGTGCGGCCGGTGTCGGCGCGCCAGGCGGCGGAATAGGCGCCGGCGTTCAGGATTTGCCGCCGAGTTCGGCGGCGAGAAAATCGACGAAGGCACGCACCTTGGCAGACGGACGCGGGCCGCCGGGAAAGACGGCATGCACCTCGACCGGGTCGAGCGTGTAGCCCTTCAGCAAGCGGACCAGCGCGCCGGACTGCAGCTCTCCGGCGCACATCACCGTGGAGGCGAGCGCGATGCCCATGCCGGCCATCAGGCTGGCGAAGACGCCGGGGCCGGAATCCGTGTGGATGCGGCCGCGCACATCGACCGAGGTCACCGTGCCGGCGCGCCGGAAGCTCCAGTTCTCGCGGCCGAAGCCGCCCGGTCCGAAGATGCAGTCGTGCGCGGCCAGGTCGGCCGGCGTCTTCGGGCGCCGGCGGCCCGCGAGATAGGCCGGCGCGGCGACGACAAGCCGGTCGAGCGTCGCCAGCCGGCGCGCACCGAAGGCTGAGTCGTCGAGACGGCCGAGACGGATGGCGACGTCGGCGCCTTCCGCTACCAGGTTCTGCCGCTCGTCGGCGACCGTCATCTCGACGCGAAGCAGCGGGTGCCGGCGCAGGAAGGCGGCGAGCCGCGGAATGACCTCGCGCGTGCCATAGAGGACGGGCAGCGCCAGGCGGATGCTGCCGCGGAGCGAATCGACGCCGCGCGCCGCATCCTCCGCGTCCTCCAGTTCCGCCACCACCTGCCGCGCGCGGTCGAGGAAGACCGTGCCGGCGTCGGTCAGGGTGACGCGCCGGGTGGTGCGCAGCAGCAGCTTCACGCCGAGGCGGGCTTCGAGTTCGCCGACGATGCGCGAGACGGAAGGCTGCGACAGGCGCAGCTCGCGGGCGGCGCGGGAAAAGCTGCCGCCGTCCGCCGTGCGGATGAAGACGGTCAGCTCCTGCAATCGGTCGCTCATTTGTATTGCGAATAAATCTTCTTCGATTTGGCTGTATACCCCGTTTCTGCCGGATAGGCCATGTTCCGCTTCGACCGCGGCGCTGCCGCCGCCCCCTCGAAGGAGAACGTCATGAGCCTGCAAGACCGCCTGGATGCCCTGAAAGCCGATTTCGAAGCCGGCCGCTTTCCACTGAAGCCGTCGCCGGAGGCGCTCGCCACCATGCATCGCGCCACCGCCGAACTGATCGCCGGCGGCCAAGCCGGCCGCGCCTTGCAAGCCGGCGCCAGGGCGCCGGATTTCACCCTGAAGGACGCGGACGGCAAGCCGGTCAGCTCGCGCGATCTGCTCGCCCGCGGCCCGCTGGTCGTTTCCTTCTATCGCGGCGTCTGGTGCCCCTACTGCAATCTGGAACTGCAGGCGCTGCAGGCAGCGCTGCCCGAGATCGCCGCGCGCGGCGCCGGCCTGGTGGCGATCTCGCCGCAGACGCCGCCGAACAGCCGCAAATCGCAGCGCGACAACAAGCTGGGCTTCCCCATCCTGAGCGATGCGGGAAGCGCGGTGGCGGCGGCCTTCGGCATCCGCTTCGCGCTGTCGGAGGAGCTGGTCGCACTCTACAAGAGCTTCAAGAACGACCTGCCGACCTTCAACAACGATCCCGCCTGGGTGCTGCCGATGCCGGCGCGCTATGTCATCGCCAGCGACGGCACCATCGCCTATGCCGAGGTGAACCCGGACTATACCCGCCGGCCGGATCCGTCGGAG
>DATKQA010000570.1:0-12505 GCA_035523835.1 Candidatus Sulfotelmatobacter sp. | reverse complement strand
GCACTCGCCGAGGAGATCACCGTATCCCCCGCCGACGTCATGCGCGCCGTCGGCACCGTACTGGATGCACGAAACGATCTCGATCCGCTCCGCGGCGCAGAGCTCCGCATCGACCTGGCCGAGGCCCTGAGCCGGGCGCCGGCGCGGGTCGAAGCGGTGGTGGTGGTGCGGCATGCCGGCCTTCCCGAGATGGCCTGGGTGGAGGGCCGCGACCGCTGGGCGCACGAGCTCATCGCCACGGCGGAGCAGGAACTGTGCCGCCTGGCGAACATGGACACGATGGGTGCGCTCCGCAGCCTCGACGACCGCGCCCTGGTCGCCGCGCTCTGGCGCGCCGCGCCGCCGCTGCCGGTCGATGCGGAATTTCCGCTTTTCGTCATCTATACCTCCGGCTCGACGGGCAAACCCAAGGGCGTCGTGCATGTGCACGGCGGCTATGTCGCCGGCGTGGCGCATACCATGGCGGTGAGCTTCGATGCGGTGCCCGGACGTGACGTCATCTATGTGGTAGCCGATCCCGGCTGGATCACCGGCCAGTCCTATCTCATCACCGCCTCGCTCGCCTGCCGCATCCCCGGCATCGTCACCGAGGGCGCGCCGGTCTTCCCCCATGCCGGCCGCTTCGCCTCCATCATCGAGCGGCATAAGGTGACCATCTTCAAAGCCGGCGTCACCTTCCTGAAGGCTGTGATGGCCAATCCGCAGAACCGCGCCGACGTCCAGCGCTACGACGTCTCGAGCCTGAAGGTCGCCACCTTCTGCGCCGAGCCGACCAGCCCGGCGGTGCAGAGCTTCGGCATGGAGCTGATGACACCGCAATACATCAACTCCTATTGGGCGACCGAGCACGGCGGCATAGTCTGGACGCACCCTTACGGCAACGCCGACCAGCGGCTGAAGGCGGACGCGCACACGTTTCCGCTGCCCTGGGTGCTCGGCGACGTGTGGCTGCCGACCGGCGAAGCGGACGCGGACGGCCGCGTCCCCTACCGTTCCGCCGGGATCGGCGAAAAGGGCGAGATCGTCGTCGCGCGGCCCTATCCCTATCTCGCCCGCACCATCTGGGGTGATGCCGCCAATGTCGGCAAGTCCGGCTGGAAAGGCGATTTCGCCCGCTATGTCAGGACCTATTTCGGCCGCTTCAAGGACGCCGCCGGGGCACCGGTCTGGGCCTATCTGCAAGGCGATTTCGCGCGCAAATACGCCGACGGGAGCTTCTCGCTGCACGGCCGCTCCGACGACGTGATCAACGTCTCCGGCCATCGCCTCGGCACGGAAGAGATCGAGGGCGCCATCCTCCGCGACAAACAGCTCAATCCCGACAGTCCGGTCGGCAATTGCATCGTCATCGGCGCACCGCATCGCGAGAAGGGACTGACCCCCGTCGCCTTCATCCTGCCGGCGCCGAAGCGGAGCCTGAGCGGCGACGACGAGCGCCGCCTGAAGGAACTGGTGCGGGCCGAGAAGGGCGCGGTGGCCGTGCCGTCGGATTTCGTAGTCGTCAACGCCTTCCCGGAAACGCGAAGCGGCAAGTACATGCGCCGTTTCCTCAAGGCCATGATGCTGGACGAACCGCTCGGCGACACTTCCACGCTGCGCAATCCCGAATGCCTGCCCGAGATCGCCGAGCGCATCCGGTCATGGAAGGCAGCGCAGGACCGCACCGACCGGCAGACCTTGTTCGAGACGATGCGTTTCGTCCGCGTGCAATACGACACGGTCGGCGACGGCGCGCTGGTCGCCACCGTCACCATCGCCAACCCGCCGGTCAATGCCCTCTCCGAGCGGGTGCTGGACGAGCTCGGCACCGTCGTCACCCATCTGGCGCGGCGCGACGAGGTCAAGGCCGTGGTCGTCACCGGCGCCGGCCGCGCCTTCGTCGCCGGCGCCGATGTGCGACAGCTCCTGGAGCAGGTGCAGGACATCGGCCAGGCGCGCGCCCTGCCGGCCAAGGCGCATGCGGTCTTCTCCGCCATCGAGGCATTGCGCAAGCCGGTCATCGCCGCGATCAAGGGCTTCGCGCTCGGCGGCGGCTGCGAATTCGCCCTCGCCTGCCATGTTCGCGTCGGCAACGCTCGCACCCGCTTCGGCCAGCCGGAGATCAACCTGTTCCTGCCGCCGGGTTTCGGCGGCACCCAGCGCCTGCCGCGGCTGCTGGCAGCGGCCCGGCCGCGCACCGGCCTCACCGCTGCCCTGGCCATGCTGCTCTCCGGACGACAGGTCGGCGGCGAGGAAGCGCATCGCCTCGGCCTGATCGATCGCCTCGCCGCCGGCGCCGAGGAACCCTTCACCCTGGCGCAGAGCCTCGCCCGCGAGGCGGCGCTGACCGGCAAGGGCGTGGCGATCGGCGCAATGCGACGGCGCCACGAGCGGCTGGCCGAATGGCGAAAGCCGGCCACCATGCCCGAGGCGGCGGCGACGAACGCCTATATCAGGCGCTGCCTCGCCCAGGCGGAGAGGGTCGGCCGCGGCGCGGTGGCGGCGCGTATCCTCGACCTCGTGCGGATCGGTCTCACGCAGGGCTTCGCGGCCGGCCTCGCGGCGGAGATCGAGGCCTTTGCCGCCTTCCTGCTCGACGCCGAACACGGCGGCCGCAAGGGCATCCGCCTGTTTCTCGACAAGAAGTCGCCGCCGCTGCCCGCACGGCCACGGCCCGCGCCGACGCTGAAGCGGATCGCCGCGCTGCAACGGCAAGGCGCGCTGCTGCCGATCGGCGCGCCGTTCTTTCCCGGCGTGACGCCGCTGCCGACGTGGCAGTTCGCGCAAGCGGTGGTGCGCGACGCACGGACCGGCGCCTACAACCATGCCGGCCCGGCCGAGGCCGAGGTCGAGGCGATCGTGCCGGTGCCGAGACCCGGTCCGACGCAGGCGCTACTCTACGTGCTGGCTTCGGAGGTGAATTACAACGACCTCTGGGCCATCACCGGCATTCCCGTGTCGCTGTTCGACGAACACGACGAGGACGTGCATGTCACCGGTTCCGGCGGCATCGCCCTGGTTGCGGCCCTCGGCGAGGAATTGCAGGCGGAGGGGCGGCTCGCCGTCGGCGATCTGGTCAATGTCTATTCCGGGCAATCCGACCTGATGGACCCCGAGGCCGGACGCGAGCCGATGTTCACCCGCTTCCAGATCCAGGGCTATCAGACGCCCGACGGCTCGCACCAGCAATTCATGCTGGCCGACGGGCCGCAATGTCAGAAGCCGCCGCCCGATCTGACCCTGGAACAGGCCGGCAGCTACGTCCTCGCCGCCGGCACGGCTTATCGCGCGCTGTTCTCGACCCTGCAAATCCAGGGCGGCAAAAGCCTGCTGACCGAGGGCGCCGCCACCGGCACGGGCGCCATCGCGCTCCGCATGGCGCTGGCGACCCGGCTCAAGGGCATCGGCATCGTCTCATCGTCGGCGCGACAGGCGGCGATCAGAGCCTGGGGTGCCGGCGCCATCGACCGCGCCGACCCGGTGCTTGCGGCCTGCTTCACCCGCGTGCCGGCGGACCCGGTATGCTGGGCCGACTGGGAACGCGCAGGCGAGGCGTTCCTGGCGCGCGTGCGCGCCGCCAACGACGGCCGGCTCGTCGATTATGCCGTGAGCCATGCCGGCGAGACGGCACTTCCGCGCAGCTTCCAGGCGCTCGCGCCCGGCGGCAAGCTCACCTTCTACGGCGCCTCCTCGGGCTATCAGATGACCTTCATCGGCAAAGCCGGCGGCACCGCACCGGAAGCGATGCTGGCCCGAGCGAACCTTCGCCCTGGCGACGCCGTGGTGGTGTTCTACGGCGCCGGCGCAGAGACGCGCGACCGTACCGCACTCGGCGCCATCGAGGCGGCGCGCGCCGCCGGCGGCCGCATCGTGGTGGTGACCGACGACGACGGCAGGCGCGACTTCGTGCTCTCGCTCGGCTTCGGCGACGCCGTGCTCGGCGCCGTGTCGCTGGCCGAGATCAGGCGCCGGGTGCCGCAGTTCCTCTGGCCGGACACCATGCCCGACTTGCCCGATCCGCAGCGGGAAACGGCGGCCTTCAAGGAGGCGGTGCGGCGCTTCACCGAATTCACCTTCAAGCCGCTCGGCGATGCGGTCGGCCGCCTGTTCCGCTCCGCCGACAATCCGCGCGGCGTGCCCGACCTGGTGGTCGAGCGGGCGGGATGCGACAGTCTGTTCGTTTCCACCATGCTGGTGAAGCCGAACGGCGGCGCCGTGCTCTATTGCGGCGACATGGGCGGACGGCGCTACAGCTTCTATGCCCCGCAGGTCTGGATGCGCCAGCGCCGCATCCTCATGCCGTCGGCGGAAATCCTCGGCACGCATCTCTGCAATGCCGCCGAGGTGGCGGCGCTCAACCGCATGATAGCGGCCGGCCTGCTGCCGATCGACCCGCCTTACCTCGCGCCCTGGCGCGAATTGCCCGCCGTGCACCAGGCACTCTGGGAAAACCGCCTGCCGGAACATGCCGCCGGCGCGGCCAAGGCCGTCGCCAATCACGCGCTGCCGGAGGCCGGCCTGAAGACCCGCGACGAACTTTACGCGGCCTGGGCGGCGCTCACACCAGATTGATCCTGATGCCGCAGAGCTCGACCTGGTTGTCGCTGCGCTTTTTCCCGCGCTTCGCCGCCTCCTGCAGAATGTGCTTGCGGTCGGCAGCGACCACGTCGATGGCGCCGAGACCGCGGCCGCGGCCATCACCGATCGGCACGAAGCGGAGTTCGGCGTTGGTCAGCTTCATGCGGCGGAGGCCGTCGTCACCCTGCTTGACCGGCAGGTCGAGGATGCGCGACCAGCGCTCCGCCATCGCGGGGGGATCGTCGCTCTGGATCTCGGCCCCGACCAGCGCCTTGGTCACGTGGGTCTGCACGGCGGGCTTCCAGTCCGGTCCGGCCGGCGCCCATTCGCAGAATTCCGCCTGCCAGTCGGCGCCGGGGGTGACGGAATCGACAGTGAGCAGGATGCCGCCCGTGTCCTGCGGATGGAACTGCGTGTAGAAGTAATCGCCGCGTTCCGCCGTCGCCACGGAACGCACGCCCATGCCCAGGATGCGTTTCCGCTCGGCCAAGGCCTCGGCGCATTGCAGGATGACCATGTAGCCGCCATCGCCGTGGCGCCGCTCGAGATAACGGCCGGCGGAAGTGTTCTCCTCCACCGGCGCCACCACTTCAAGCAGGTTGCCGCCGATCGGCATCAGCGCGTTCACCAGGCCCCATTTGCCGACGCCGGGATCGTTGAAGCAGACCTTGAGGCCGAGCACGGTGCAGAGTTCCTCCACCACCGGCTCGCGCTTGGCGGCGACCAGGGCGATCTGGCGCAGCCGCATCGCCGGCATGGTCAGCGGCCCTTGAAGACGGGCGCGCGCTTTTCCACGAAGGCGCGGGCCGCCTCCTTGTGGTCCTCGGTCTCGCCGCAGCGCGACTGGCCCCAGGCCTCGGCATCGAAGGCTTCCATGAGGCTGCCGCTCTCGGCGACGTTGAGCGAGCGCTTCATGTGGCGATAGGCGATGCGCGGACCGTTGCCGATGCGGCCGGCCAGCGCCAGCGTTTCCTTCGCCAGGTCGGCGTCGGGCACCACCTTGCTGACGATGCCGAGGCGGAGCGCCTCCTTGGCATCGATCACGTCGGCCGAGTAATAGAGCTCGCGCGCCTTCGCCGTGCCGACCAGCTTGGTCAGGAAATAAGTGCCGCCGAAATCGCCGGGGAAGCCGACCTTGATGAAGGCGGTGGTGAAGCGGGCGCTCTCGCCGGCGATGCGCATGTCGCAGGCCAGCGCGATGGAAAGGCCGGCGCCGGCCGCCGCGCCGTTGACGCTGGCGATGGTCACCTTCGGCATCTCGTGCAACAGACGCGATACTTCCATGCGCGAGCGCAGGTTCTGGGTACGCTCTTCCAGCGATTCGGCACGCGCGTTCGTCGCCATGTTCTTCACGTCGCCGCCGGCGCAGAAGCCGCGCCCGGCACCGGTCAGGACGATGGCGCCGATGGCGGCGTCGTAGGCGAGCCGCGGCAGCGCTTCCAGCAGGCCCTCCATCATGTCGCCCGAGAGCGCGTTCATGCGATCGGGCCGGTTCAGGGTGAGAATGGCAACGCCGCCCTCGCGGCTTTCCAAGAGATCGCTCATGGCGGTTCCTTTCCTGCTGGCGTTATCGGCGGTAGCCGGGAATACCCTCGTCGAGCTGCACGCCGAGCGAGTTCAGCATCATGGAGACGAGGTTGTAGTTGCCGACGGTGAAGATGACGTCGACGAGCTGCTCGGTGTTGTAGCGCTTGCCGAGCAGCGCCCAGGTGGCGTCGCTGATGAAGGCGTCGCGATGCAGCTCGTCAGTGGCGCGGAGCAGCGCCCGATCGTGCTCGCTCCAACCCGGTGCGTTCGGCCCGGCGCCGATGCGCAGGATTTCGTCGTCGGTCAGACCAGCGCGCTTGCCGATCTGCACATGCTGGCCCCATTCGTATTCCGCGTCGCACAGCCAGCCGATGCGCAGGATGAGGATTTCCCGGTCGCGCGGCGAAAGCGTGGACTTGTAGAGCACGTGATTGGCGAAGACGGTCCAGCGCTTCAGCCCTTTGATGTGCCGTGCCAGGGTGCGGAAGATATTGTAGAGCATGCCGTTCTTGCTGATCGGCTCGAGCACCGAACGGACCTCGTCGTTCCATTCCGCTTGCGGCAGCAACGGCACGCGCGGCTTCTGCAGGCGCATCCTCGCCTCCCTTTCGTCCTTATTGTTCGCCCGCGATGTTACGGCAAAGCCTGTGGCCGGCGCTACTCCGTCGCGCTTTACGTCGCGGCATGGCGGCCTTGCGCAGGCCACGGCGATGCGATTTGCCGTTCACGCCGCGAGCGTGCAAACTGGCCGGCAAGGAATATCCCATCGCGACCAGGGAGGCAGGCATGGCGGGCTATGAATTCTGCAAGGCGGAACGGGACGGCAAGCTTCTGATCGTCACCATCAACCGGCCGGAGGTGATGAACGCGGTGCATCCGCCCGCCAATGCCGAGCTGGCGAAGGTGTTCGACGATTTCGCCGCCGATCCCGACCTGTGGGTTGCCGTCATCACCGGCGCGGGCGACAAGGCCTTCTCCGCCGGCAACGACCTCAAATACCAGGCCTCCGGCGGCAAGATGTCGGTACCGAAGTCGGGATTCGGCGGCCTGACCAGCCGCTACGATCTAGCGAAGCCCCTGATCGCCGCGGTGAACGGCATCGCCATGGGCGGCGGTTTCGAGATCGCGCTCGCCTGCGACCTGATCGTCGCCTCGGATAACGCCATCTTCGCCCTGCCCGAGCCGCGCGTCGGCCTTGCCGCGCTCGCCGGCGGGCTGCACCGCCTGCCACGCTCCATCCCGATCAAACAGGCCATGGGCATGATCCTGACCGGCCGGCGGGTCGGCGCGGCGGAAGGCAGGACGCTCGGCTTCGTCAACGAAGTGGTACCGCAGAAGGAACTGATGGCCGCGGCCAAACGCTGGGCCGGCCTGATCCTGGAATGCTCGCCGATGTCGATCCGCGCCTCCAAGGAAGCGGTCTACCAGGGCTTCGACCAGCCGACGCTGGAAGCGGCCTACAGCACTGTCTATCCGGCGGTGCAGGCGCTTTATGACAGCGAGGACCGCATCGAGGGACCGAAGGCCTTCGCCGAGAAACGGCCGCCGCAATGGAAGGGCCGCTGAGCCAGGAGGAGAGCATGGATCTGGGATTGAAGGGCAAGAAGGCCATCGTCACCGGCGGCACGCGCGGCATCGGGCGCGCGATCAGCAACCTCCTGGTGGACGAAGGCTGCGACATCGGCATCTGTGCCCGCAGTGCGGCGCAAGTCGAGGAAGCGGTCGCCGCCTTCAAGGCCAAGGGCGCAAAGGCCTTCGGCAGTTCGGTCGATGTCGCCGACGGCGCCGCGCTAAAGGCCTTCGTGCAGCAGACGGCGGAAAAGCTCGGCGGCCTCGACATTTTCGTCTCCAACGTCAGCGCGCTCGGCGGCGGCAACGACGAAGCCGCCTGGCAGAAGGGCTTCGAGATCGACGTGCTCGGCACCGTGCGCGGCTGCGAGACCGCCGTGCCGTTCCTGGAGAAATCCGGCGCCGGCGCCATCGTCGTCGTCGGCACCACGGCCGCCGTGGAAGTGGTCGGTCCGCGCCGCTCCTACAGCGCCACCAAAGCGGCGATCCTGCCCTATATCAAGTCGCTCGCCGCCAACCTGGCGGCAAAGAACGTGCGCGCCAACGTCGTCTCGCCCGGCACGATCTATTTCAAGGGCGGCGTCTGGAACATGGTCGAGCAGAACATGCCGGACCGCTACAAGCAGGCGCTCTCCCGCAACCCGATGGGCCGCATGGGCACGCCGGAGGAAGTGGCGAACGCCGTGGTGTTCCTGGCCAGTTCGCGGGCCAGCTTCATCACCGGCACCAATCTGATCTGCGACGGGTCGATCACCCAGCGCGTGCAATTCTGAGGCGGCCATGAACTTCGATTTCTCCGACGAGCTGAAGCTCCTGCGCGACCAAGCGCGCAAGTTCCTGGCCGAGCGCTCGCCGCCCAAGGCGGTGCGCCGCGTGCTGGAGGGCGAGGCGCCCTACGACAAGGCGCTGTGGCAGGGCATCGCCGAGATGGGCTGGCTCGGCATCGCCGTGCCGGAGGAATTCGGCGGCGCCGCGCTCGGCTACGAGGGCCTCTGCGTACTGGCGGAAGAGCTTGGCCATGCGCTGGCGCCGGTGCCTTTGTCCTCCTCGGTTTATCTCGCCACCGAAGCGGTCCTCGCCGCCGGCAATGCCCGGCAGAAATCCGCCTGGCTGCCGAAGCTGGTGGAGGGTTCCGCCATCGGCTGTTTCGCGCTTGCCGAGGGGGCGGGCAATCCCAGCGCCAAGCAGATCAAGGCCACGGTGAAGGGCGGCAAGCTCACCGGCAGCAAACTGCCGGTGGCCGACGGCGGCATCGCCGATTTCGCCGTGGTCGCGGCCAAGGGCGACGGCGGCAGGATCGGCCTCTATCTCGTCGACCTCGAGGGACCCGGCGTGAAGCGCGAGACGGTGAAGACCGTCGATCCCAGCCGCGACCATGCGAGGCTCGGTTTCGAAGGCGCTGCGGCCGACCTGCTCGACGGCGGCGAGCCGGGCTGGGAGCTGCCGAAGCGGCTGCTCGACCGCGCCGCCATCCTGATCGCCTTTGAGCAGGTCGGCGGCGCCCAGGCCTGCCTCGACATGGCGAAGAACTATGCCCTCGAACGCTATGCCTTCGGCCGCCAGATCGGCTCGTTCCAGGCGATCAAGCACAAGCTCGCCGATGTCTATATCGCCACCGAGCTTGCCCGCTCCAATGCCTACTATGGCGCCTGGGCGATCGCCACCGGGGCGGCTGAGATGCCGCTTGCCGCGGCGGCGGCGCGGGTCTCCGCCATCGAGGCCTATCACCTGGCCTCGAAGGAAAACATCCAGACCCACGGCGGCATGGGCTTCACCTGGGAATTCGACTGCCACCTCTACTATCGCCGCGCCAAGCTGCTGGCACTCGCCATCGGCAGCGCGCCCTATTGGAAGGACCGCCTGGTCGCCGAACTCGAAACCCGGAACGCGGTCTGAGGAGAGCACCATGGACTTCAACGACACCGCCGACGAAGCTGCCTTCCGCGCCGAGGTACGGGGTTTCCTCGCGAAGAACGCCGAGAAGAAGAGCGACAGCCAGCCGGCCTCGCGCGCCCGCTACATTGCCGGCCCCGATGCGCTGCGCCGTGCCAAGGAGTGGCAGGCGAAGAAGGCCGCCGCCGGCTTTGCCGGCATCACCTGGCCGAAGGATTGGGGCGGGCGCGGCGGCAGCCCGATGCAGCAGGTGATCTATAACCAGGAAGAGGCACAGTACCTGGTACCGCGCGGGGTGTTCGAGATCGGACTCGGCATGTGCATCCCGACGGTGATGAAGCATGGCACCG
The DNA here is from genome assembly GCA_035523835.1 of Candidatus Sulfotelmatobacter sp. Lineage (GTDB taxonomy): Bacteria > Pseudomonadota > Alphaproteobacteria > Ferrovibrionales > Ferrovibrionaceae > DASQHM01. Next base: position 2,609 of record DATKQA010000570.1, on the reverse strand, counting down.
AGGCGCACCGGAAGCGCTATGTCGGGCCGGCGCTCCGCGGCGAGGAAGTCTGGTGTCAGCTCTTCTCGGAACCGGCCGGCGGCTCCGACCTCGCCGGCTTGCGCACCCGGGCCGAGCGCGACGGCGACCACTGGATCATCAACGGCCAGAAAATCTGGACCTCGGGCGCGCACTTCTCCGACTATGCCATCATCGTCACCCGCACCGACCCGAACGCGCGCAAGCACGACGGCCTGACCATGTTCATCCTGAACATGAAATCGCCGGGGGTGGAGGCGCGGCCGATCAAGCAGATCTCCGGCACCTCGAATTTCAACGAGGTGTTCTTCACCGACGTGCGGGTGCCCGATTCCGACCGGCTCGGCAAGGTCGGCGAAGGTTGGAAGGTGGCGCTCACCACGCTGATGAACGAGCGCCTCGCGGTCGGCGACGCGCCGGGACCCGACGTGGACGACATTTTCGAACTGGCCCGCAGCCTCGATCTCGACGGCGAGGCGGCGATCAAGAGCCCCGCCGTGCGCGAGAAGATCGCCGAATGGTACGTGAAGGCCCAGGGGCTGAAATACACCAAGTTCCGCACCATCACCGCGCTGTCGCGCGGCCAGACGCCGGGACCGGAAGCCTCCATCACCAAGGTGGTGAGCGCGAGCAAGCTGCAGGAGATCGCCTCCTACGGCATGGACCTGCTCGGCATGTCCGGCGCCATCATGGACCCGGAGCTGGCGCCGATGCAGGCCTGGTTCCAGGAGGCGCTGCTCTATGCGCCGGGCATGCGCATCGCCGGCGGCTCGGACGAGATCCTGCGCAACATCATCGCCGAACGCGTGCTCGGGCTGCCGGGCGACATCCGCGTCGACAAGGACCTGCCCTTCAACCAGCTCCCGACCGGCAAGCGCTAGGCAGGTGACGCCACACGTGGGCCGGCATCACGAGCTCCCGGCGACGCCGGAGACGGTGCACTGGGGCTGCTTCGGTGCCACAATCAAGCCGGTCCTGCACGTGCAATCCGGCGACCGTGTCACGCTTCATTGCGTCAACGGCGATGAGCGCACCCTGCCCGGTGCGCCCTTCGAGGTGCTGCCGGAACAGCGCGAGATCCATGCGAAATGCCGGCAATGGCCGCGCGGCCATATCCTGACCGGCCCCGTCCATATCGCCGGCGCCGAGCCCGGCGACACGCTCGAAGTGCGCATCCACGAGGTGACGTTGCGCCAGAACTGGGGCTGGAACCTGATCCGGCCGCTGGCGGGCACCATACCTGAGGATTTCCCGGCGACGCGGCTGCTGCATATCCCGCTCGACCGCGCGAGCATGACGGCGGAAATGCCCTGGGGCATGCGCATTCCGCTCAAGCCCTTCTTCGGCGTCATGGGCGTGGCGCCGCCGCCGGCCTACGGCATCATCGACACCATCGTGCCGCGCGAGCACGGCGGCAACATCGACTGCAAGGAGCTCGGCGCCGGCACGACGCTCTACCTGCCGGTCTGGACCGAGGGCGCGCTCTTCTCCGCCGGCGACGGGCACGCCGTGCAGGGCGACGGCGAGGTCTGCATCACCGCATTGGAGACGGCGCTCTCCGGCACCTTCGAGCTGATCGTGCGCAAGGACCTGCGGTTGAAGTTCCCACGCGCCGAGACGCCGACGCACCTGATCTCCATGGGCCTGAACGAGGACCTCGATGATGCCGCCAAGCAGGCGCTGCGCGAGATGATCGCCATCATCCGCGAGCGCCTGAACGTCTCGGCCGAGGACGCCTATTCGCTCTGCTCGCTCGCCGTCGACTTCCGCGTCACGCAACTGGTCGACGGCAACAAGGGCATCCACGGCATGCTGGCGAAATCGCTGCTCGGCGGCTAGCGACGGTCAGCCCCGCGGCCTGTCCCCGGCGCTTTCTTCTGGTCTCCGCAGAAGCGACGTTGTCTCGAAGCGTCAGACGCCGCGTTCCTTGAAGGCTTCGCGAGCCTGGCGGAAGGCATCAACGGCGGCCGGCACGCCGCAGTAGATCGCGGCCTGCAGCAGCACTTCCATGATCTGCGCCTTGCTGAGGCCGTTGTTGAGGGCACCGTTGACATGCAGCTTCAACTCGTGCGGCCGGTTGAGCGCCGTCAGCATGGCAAGGTTCAGCATGCTGCGGGTCTTGCGATCGAGGCCGGGCCGGTCCCACACTGCGCCCCAGCAATATTCGGTGACCAGTTCCTGCAGCGGCCGGTTGAAGTCGTCCGCCGTAGCGATCGACTTGTCGACATATTCGGCGCCCAGCACTTCGCGGCGAACCTTCAGGCCCTTCTCGTAGGTGGCTTTGTCCATGACGCTCCTCCTTGAAAGCAACGATTGTCGATCCTGGCTCAATGGCGGATCTCGCCGACCATCCGATCGTCCTGCCGGCGCAAGCCGGCATCCAGGCCCTAGACCGACCCCTGGACCCTCGCTTCCGCGAGGGTGACGGCAAGGCAGGGCCGCAGGCGGGCGAGCATGCCGCTAATAGGGGCGCGTGCCCATGACGGTGGTGCGGTGCATCTCGCGCCGCTGGCCGTCATAGTCGTTGAGCGCGAAATGCTGTGTGCAGCGATTGTCCCAGAACGCGAGCGAGCCGCTCTCCCAGCGGAAGC
>DATKQA010000569.1:0-3279 GCA_035523835.1 Candidatus Sulfotelmatobacter sp. | reverse complement strand
TTGCCGTCGAGCGTCGGTGCGCCGACCGTGCGGAGGAAGGGTTCTTTGCGCATTGTCTCTGCCGAAACCTGGGGGCGGAAATTGGTCCGCCCGCATCCTGGCGCGCGAATGGTTAGCACCGGGTTAACCGGGCTCAGGACTCCTGCAGGATGCCGAGCAGGTAGCGGCCGTAGGCGCTGGCGCGGATCGGCGCGGCGAGCCGGCCGAGCTGGGCGGCGTCGATGAAGCCCATGCGCCAGGCCACCTCCTCCACCGCGGCGATCTTGAGGCCCTGGCGCAACTCCACCGTCTCGACGAATTCCGCCGCGCGCAGGAGCGCCTCCGGCGTGCCCGTGTCGAGCCAGGCGAAGCCGCGGCCGAGACGTTCCACCTGCAACCGGCCCGCCGCCAGGTAGTGGCTGTTGACATCGGTGATCTCCAGCTCGCCCCGCGCCGAGGGCCGCAAGCCGGCGGCGATATCGACCACGCTCGCATCGTAGAAGTAAAGTCCGGTGACGGCGAAGGCCGAGGGCGGCTCCTGCGGCTTCTCGATGATGGCCGACGGCCGGCCGGCCTGGTCGAAGGCCAGCACGCCGTAGCGTTCGGGATCGGCGACGCGGTAGGCGAACACCACCGCGCCCTGCTCGAAGGCGGCGGCGCGCAGCAGCGTGCCGGTGAAGCCCTGGCCGTAGAAGATGTTGTCGCCGAGCACCAGCGCGCATTTCTCGCCGGCAAGGAAGTCGCGGCCGATCAGGAAGGCCTGGGCGATGCCCTTCGGCTCCGGCTGCGCCGCATAGGCGAGATTGAGGCCCCATTGCGCGCCGTCGCCGAGCAGGGCGCGGAACAGCGCCTGCTCGTGCGGCGTGGTGATGACCAGGATGTCGCGGATGCCGGCCCGCATCAGGGTGGACAGCGGGTAATAGATCATCGGCTTGTCGTAGACCGGCAGGAGCTGCTTGCCGATGACGCTGGTCAGCGGATACATGCGGCTGCCGGTGCCGCCGGCGAGAATGATGCCTCTCACGGCGCGCGCTCCCCGAGACCGAGCCGGCCACCGTCGTAGCGCGCCGCCATGCGCCGGCACCAGTCGCCGTTGGCGAGATACCAGGCGACGGTGTCGCCGAGGCCGCGCTCGAAGGGCACCGCCGCGCGCCAGCCGAGGTCGCGCTCCAGCTTCATCGGATCGATGGCATAGCGCGCATCGTGCCCCGGCCGATCGGCGACGAAGCTGATCAGGCGCTCGTGCGGGCGGCCCGCGGGGTGACGCTCGTCCAGCGCGCGGCAGAGCGCGTGCACCAGGTCGATGTTGCGCCGTTCGTTGCGCGCCCCGATCAGATAGGTCTCGCCCGGCGTGCCCGCCGCCGCGACCAGGCGGAGCGCGGCAGCGTGATCGTCGACATGCAGCCAGTCGCGCACCTGCTCGCCGCGGCCGTAGACCGGCAGCGGCTTGCCGGCGACGGCATTCAGGATCATCAGCGGCACCAGCTTTTCGGGAAACTGGTAGGGGCCGTAGTTGTTCGAGCAGTTGGTGATCAAGACCGGCAGGCCGTAGGTGCGGTGCCAGGCGCGCGCCATATGGTCGGCCGCGGCCTTGCTCGCCGCATAGGGCGAATTGGGGCGATAGGCGCTGGCTTCGTCGAAGCAGCCGACCGGACCGAGCTCGCCGTAGACCTCGTCGGTCGAGACCTGCAGGAAACGGAACCCGCCGCGCGCCGCCGCCGGCAGGCCGCGCCAGTATTCCGTCGCCGCCGCCAGGAGCGCGACGGTGCCGTTGACGTTGGTGACGACGAAGTCGGCCGGCCGGTCGATGGAGCGATCGACATGGCTTTCCGCCGCCAGGTGATAGACGACGCTCGGTGCCGCTTCGGCAAACAGCCGGGGCAGCAGGGCGGCATCGTTGATGTCGCCGTGGACGAAGCGGAGCAAGGGACTGGCCGCCGCCGGCGCCAGGTTGTCGCGGCTGCCGGCATAGGTGAGCTTGTCGAGCGCGACGACACTCTCGCCGGCGCCGACCAGGGCGCGGGTGAGCGCCGAGCCGATGAAGCCGGCGGCGCCGGTGATCAGGACGCTCACGGCGCCGCTCCCGCCTCGAAGAGGTCGGCGAGGTCGGCGAGCACGGGCCAGGCGCCGTCGCGCGGATTGACGATGGCCTTGGCCGGTGCGACCGGCCAGGCAATGCCGAGCGCCGGATCGTTCCACAGCAGGCCGCGCTCGCATTGCGGCGCATAATAGTCGCTCACCCGGTAGCCGACCTCGCAATCGGGCGTCAGCGTGCAATAGCCGTGCGCGAAGCCGGGCGGAACCCAGAGCTGTTCGCCGGATTCGGCGGTCAGGGTCACGCTCACGTGGCGACCGAACGTCGCCGAATACCGGCGGATGTCGACGGCGACGTCGAACACCGCACCCTTCAGCACATGGACGAGCTTGCCCTGGGCGTGCGGCGCGATCTGGAAATGCAGCCCGCGCACCGTGCCGACGGCGGCGGAGCCGGCGCGATTGTCCTGCACGAAATCCGCGGCGATGCCGGCGGCGGCGAAGGCGCGGCGGTTCCAGGCCTCGAGAAACCAGCCGCGCGCGTCGCGGTGGCGCACCGGCCGGACCAGCTTGACGTCGGGAACGGCTGTCGCTTCCACCTGCATGCCGATGCTGCCTTGCCCCGATACACTCGCCGGAAACGAGCCTGCCTCTGGTCCCCGGCCGCGGCCGGCCGATTATGCCCGGCCGGTCCATGGCCCGACAGCATTAACGCCCCGGTCGGTTAATTTTTTCGTTCCGCGCCGCTTTCCGCCCGGTGCCGCTCAGAAGCGGAAGCGGATGTCGCCGAGCACCTGATAGTCGGTCAGGCTGGACCGGCCCTTGATCGTATCGCCCTCGATGCCGGCGCTGATGACGCCGCGCGAATAGCCGAGGCCGCCGCCGAGGATATAGCCGGTGGCATCGCTGACCACCGCATCGCCGGCGACCACCGCATTGCCGGGATGGGTGAATTCGTGCTCGAGGCGGGCGGTCATGAAGGGCACGAAGCCGCTGCCGGCGATGTCGTAGCCGATCCTGAGGCCGAGCTGTCCCTGGGCGATCTTGGCCGTATTGCCGCGCACCGCGCCGGCGCCGGCACCGCCGCTCTCCGTATAGGCATCGTCCTTCTGCTCGGTATAGATGTAGCTGAACGAGGCATTGAACAGCCAGTTGTCGCCGCGGTAGTTGCCGCTCACCATGGTGCCGCCGAACCAGCGCGTGCTGTCGAAGCTGCCGCGCACGGTGCCGGCGGTGCGCGTCTCGTCGTTGCTGAGCGAGGCATAG
>DATKQA010000568.1:0-7949 GCA_035523835.1 Candidatus Sulfotelmatobacter sp. | reverse complement strand
GTGCCGTCGAGGTCGGCGATCGGCGGCTTGTAATAGGCCGGATGGTTGATGCGCCAGGTGGCGCAATGCGACCAGTAGAGCCGGATGCGGTCGCGCACCTTGCCGCCGAGCAGTTCGTAGCAGGGCACGCCGAGCAGCTTTGCCTTGGCGTCCAGCAAGGCATTCTCGATGGCGCCCATGGCCTGGGCGACGACGCCGCCGGCGCCGGGCCGCGTCGCCGCATAGAGTTCGGCATAGATGCGTTCATGGTCGCCGGCCGGCTGGCCGATGACGCGCGCGGCCAGCCGCTCGATGATGGCGCCGACCCCGGGCGAACCGAAGCCTTCGTCGAATTCGCTCCAGCCGACGATGCCTTCGTCGGTGGTCAGCTTGACGAAGTGGTAGTTGCGCCAGCCCGCGTCGCAGGCGAGCGTTTCGAGGCGTGCGACTTTTGCTAGGGATTTCATCAGCCGTTCCTCCCGCTAGCCGTTCCGTCCGCGGTTCCGCCGCCCGGTCGGTGCTCGGGCAGCAAATGTTCCGGACGCACGATGGCCGCCTTGGCGACGGTCTGGGCCAGGACGGTATCGAAGGTTTCCGCCCAGGTCGCGTCGCGGCGGCCCTCGCGGATGTCCCGGCAGAGGCGCCGGGCCTCCGCCAGGGACGGGCCGGCGGCATCGCCGGCGGCGACCTCGCGCCGGCAGATGCCGAGCAGATAGGCGGATACCTGGGCGTGATAGCGGAACTCGCCATGCAGCTCGTCCATGGCCTCGGCCAGGAATTGCTGCACGGTGGCCAGGAGGTCGTCGAGTGCGGGCCGGTCCTGCGGCATGGCTTTCCCTCAATCGTAGCGGCCGGCGAGCGTCAGCATCAGGTCATATTCGATCAGGCTGGTGTTGCGGCCGCAGGCGGCGAAGGCTGGCGAGCGCCGGCTGCCGGCGACATGGCCATGCGCCTGCCAGACGTTGAGGATGGCCCAGCGCACCAGCCCGAAAATCTCCCAATAGCGCACCTCATCGGGTTCGACGGCATCGCCGCCGGCGGCCCGGTAGGCGGCGAGAACGGCTTCCCGGCTGCCGAGGCCGCCGGCCGGCCGGTCGACCTGGCCAAAGCGCCAGGACCGGGTGCAGAGCCAGCCGATATCCTCGGCCGCCGAGCCGATATGGGCGCATTCCCAATCCAGCACCGCCTGGATGCCGTCCTCGCCGACGATCAGGTTGCCGACGCGGAAGTCGCCATGCAGGAGTGCGCGCCGCGGCGCCGGGGCGCGATGCCGTTCCAGCCAGCGCAGGCCGAGCTCGATCGCCGGATGCGGCTCGCCATAGACGTCCAGCCGGTCGCGATAGGCGGTGATCGGGTCGCGGCTGTCGGGATAGCGCTCGAGGAAGCCCGCTTCGCCGAGGCCGATGCCATGCAGCCGCGCCAGCAGGATGCCGAACTGCGGCACCAGTGCCGCACGGGCCGCGGCCAGCGCCGGCTCCTGCAGGATGCGCTTCGGCATGGTCTCGCCGGCGACGAAGGCGGTGACGAAGCCCTCGCCCATGGCATCGGCGGCATCAAAGGCGAAGACCGGTTCCGGCACCGGCAGGCCATGGGCGAAGGCGACTTGCATGATGCGGAACTGGTCGGCCGGCGCCAGGAAGGGATTGGCCTCGCCGCCCGAGGTTTCCTGGCGCGAGGCGAGGCGGCGCCGCGCCGATCCCTCCACCAGGTCGAAGAGCACCGTGCGGTTGGAGCCGCCGAGCGTCGGCACGACGACGTTCTGGATCTGCGCCGCCTGGCCGAAGCGGCGGCGCAGCGCGCGGCGGATATCATCGAATTCGTCCGCCGTCGCCGCCTCCCGGTCACAGGGGATAGCCGAGCAGCCGGCCGTCCTCGACGCGCTCGATATATTCGGTCATGCCGTAGCCGACGGCGCCGTTCCAGGTGAAGCGGGTGAAGCCCTCGGCAATGCGCGAGACCAGGGTCGCATCGCCCGCCTTGCGGCGGTTGCGCAGCGGCGCCATGGTGACCACCTCGCCCTCGATCACCTCAGCCCGCCTAGCCGTGCGCACGCCGATGCGGACGGTGGCCGGGTCCTGCTCCGGCGACCAGCCGGTCAGCAGGTCCATGTCGACGATCTCCTCATACTGGCCGTCGACCAGCAGCACGCCCTGCCGCCGGGCGCGGCCTTCGCGGTCGGATATCTTCAGCAGCATAAGGCCGCGGCCGCCGCCGAAATTGGCCATGAACAGCCGATAGAAGTAGATGCTCTGCCAATAGCGCGGGCCCCAGGAGTGATCGCGCCAGCCGTGCGCCGCGAGCGGCCAGTGCTCGTCGCCGACGCGGATGCTGCCGGCGATATCGGTATGCTGGTTGAAGTGGCCGAGCGAGAAATCGCGGCCATACATGGTCGGCACGGCGTCCGAGATCGGCTCGCCGCCGTGGATCGGCGACACGGCCCGATGGCGCCATTCGACCTGTCCGCGCACCCTCGGCGCCGATTTGAACGCGGCCTGCGGATCGCGGAGCTGGCCGGGATCGTCCAGCAGCATCAGCTCGCCGTCGTAGGTCATGGTGATCGCCTTGAGCGGCTCGACCACCTCGACCTTCAGGCCGCCGGCCTCGAAGCGGTCGTTGGCGCGGATGGCGGGCCGCTGGAACTGGCAGGCGACGCGGCCACCCGGCAGGTAGAGGCAGACGGAAAGCTCGGCATGGCCTTCGTTCACCCGGTTGCCGAGGCGCATCCAGCCGCCGAGGCCGAGGCGGGGATCGAAGGCGTTGGTGTAGACGCTCTCGTTGAAATTGCTGGAGGCATCCGGCCGGTGCGGGTACTCGTCGCTGGCGTCGATGCGGAACTGATCCATCCTGCCGTCCTTTCGGAACCTCAGTGGATGGCAGCGTACATGATCTTTTCCTCCGTCGCCTCCAGCGCGGAATATTCCTCGACTACCTTGCCCTGGCGGCTGACCAGGATACGGTCGGAGATGGCCATGATCTCCGGCAGATAGGACGAGATCACCACGACCGCCTTGCCTTCGTCCGCCAGGCGGTTGATGAGCTGGTGGATTTCGGTGATGGCGCCGACGTCGACGCCGCGGGTCGGCTCGTCGAAGATGATCAAGTCCGGTTCCTGCACCAGCGACTTGGCGATCACCAGCTTCTGCTGGTTGCCGCCGGACAGTTCCACCACCTTGACGTCCTTGCTGGTGGCGCGGACGTTCAGGGTCTTGATCCAGTGTTCGCCGACCGCTTCCGCCTCGCGGGTCGAGAGCAGCTTGCGCTTGCCGCGCAGCTTGGCGAGCAGGCCGAGATAGAGGTTCTGCGAGATCGACATGGTCTCGAAGAAGCCTTCGACCTTGCGGTCCTCGGTGACATAGGCGATGCCGTCGCGGATGGCCGGCGCCGGCACGCGATAGCGCACCGGCCTGTCGTGCAGCAGGATCTCGCCGCCGTGGAACATGTCGCGCTTGATCACGCCGGCGACCACCTTGAAGGTCTCGGTGCGGCCGGCGCCGACCAAGCCGAAGACGCCGGTGATCTGCCCGGCGAAGACCGACAGCGAATTGTTCTTCACCATCGACGACATGCGCAAATTCTGCACCGACAGCACGCGGCGGCCGGCCGGCCGGACCGAGTTCTTGCGCCGGCCGTAGAGCGTCTGCGACAGGTCGCGGCCGACCATCGCCTGGACGATGCGGGCACGGTCGAACCTGTCCTTCAGGTCGGTCACCACATGCCGGCCGTCGCGCAGCACCGTGATGCGGTCGGCGATCAGGAGCGCCTCTTCCAGCGCGTGCGATATGAAGATGACCGACACGCCGCGCTTCTTCAGGTCGAGGCAGAGATCGAAGAAATACTTCTTTTCCTCCGGCGTCAGCGACGCGGTCGGCTCGTCGAAGATGATGACCTTGGCGTTGTGCAGCACCGCACGGGCGATCTCCACCATCTGTTTCTTGGCGGCGCCGAGCATGCCGACGATAGCGGTCGGCGCCACGTCGAAATTGAGCGACTGCAGGAACTGCTGGGCGGCGATATAGATGCCGCGCAGCCGGTTGAAGTATTTTTCCTGGCCGAGAAACAGGTTCTGCGCCACGGTCATGGTCGGTACCAGGCTGTTTTCCTGGAACACCATGGCGACGCCGAGGTGTCGCGCCTCGAGCGGCGTGCGCGGCTCGACCGCCTCGCCCTCGATCAGCATCTTGCCCGAGGTCAAGGTCACCACCCCGGCCATCACCTTGGTCAGGGTCGACTTGCCGGCGCCGTTCTCGCCCACCAGGGCGTGGATTTCGCCGCGCAGCAAGGCGAAATCGACATCCTCGATCGCCGGCACGCCGGCATATTTCTTGGTCGCTTGGCGCAGCTCCAGGATCGCGTCACTCATGCAGCAGACTCCGTTCCGCCTCGGCGATCGACAATCGGAGCACGCGCCGGGCGCCCTTCGCCAGGACGAAGAGCATGCCCTGGCATTCGACGGCGGCGACCACGCCGTGGTTGCTGCCGCCGACGCGGCTATGCAGCGAGTAGCGCGGCAATCCCTCGGGCGACAGGCGGACCACCAGACCATAGGACCGCGGCGGCGCCCACGGCTTGAGAATGCCCATGGTCTTGATATGGGCGCCCTGCATCGGTTCGAGAAAAGTGCCGCCGGAGCTCAGGGCCGGGGCGACCCAATAGCGCGGCTCGATTTCCTTCATCATGCGCTTGCGATAGGTCGGCTCGCGGAGCACGAATTCGACGAGCTGCGTGCGGGCGGTGAACATGGTCATCCAGAACCCGCCCTGCGCGGCCGGAGAAAGTCGCGACGGATAGCCCGGCAACCGGTCCAGCCGCGCCCTGCCGCCGCCGGCGCCGCCGACCTGCAGCAGCCGATGGCGCCAGCTTTCGGCGAGCCAGACTTCCTCGCCGACGATGCCGGCGCCGAAGGCATAGGACAGTCCCGTCGCCAGCTCGCGCGCCTCGCCGCTCGACAAATCCAACGACAGCAGCCGTCCCGATCGGCCAAGCTCCATCAGGTCGTGGCACCAGCGTTCATAGGGCTGCGTCGCCGACCCGTCGGTCACCAGCAGGCGGCCGTCGCCGCTCGCGGCGATGGCGTTGGCCGCCACCAGGGGCTTGCCGTTGACGGCGGTCCAGCCGCGGCCATCGTGCTTGCCGCCGGCGACGCGAACCTCGCGGCCGTCGAGCGCGACGGCGAGCCCGCCGTCCGGCAACGCGGCGAGTGCCGTCACGGTCCGGTCGAAGCGGGCGGCTTCCGTTCCGGCCGTGCCGGCATAGCGCAGCACGCGCGGGCCGTCGGCGATGAAGATCGAGCTGCCGTCGGTTGCCATATCCTCCGGCGCGTCGAGCGTGGCGAAGACCTCCGCCTCTTCCAGGAGCTGGTTCGGTTTCAGCGCCCCATCGAACGGGGGCACGGTGATGGCGGCCTCGCCGCGACCCATGAACCGGTCGGCGAGGCGCCGCAAAGCGTCGATCACGATGCCTTCCCCCAACGCACGTCGTATTGCACGAAATTGGGGTCGGCCGCCGGCAGCTTGTAGCGCCCGATGCGGTTGTTCATGATGCCGCCGAGGTAGAGATAGCCGCGGTGCTCGCGCATCGAGGTGATCATCGGGTGGTTGACGCCGCCGAGATCCCAGAGCGATTCCAGCACTTCGCCCTTTTCGTTGAACTTGATGACGCAGCCGGTGTTGATGTTGGGGAACAGCCATTCGTCCACCGGCACGCGCTTGGCCATGCGGCGGCGGAAGCTCGGCATGCGCCAGGCCAGGTCGAGCGCGGGGCAGCGCATGCCGACCATGGCCAGCCAGTAGTTGCCGTCCGAGGCCAGGTTGATGTTGTCGGGATAGCCCGGCAGGTTGTCCATCAGCATCTCGGTCGTGCCGGCCTTGGGTCCGGCGAACCAATGGCGCTTGACCGTGCAGCCCCAGGTCTCGGCGAACAGGAACGACTGTCCGTCGGCGGCGATGCAGACGCCGTTCGGGAACTTCAGGTCGCGGATCACCGTGTGGGTCGATTGGGTGTTCGGGTCATAGCAGATGATGCGGCCATTGCCGCGCGCTTCCAGCCCGTCCACCGGCCATTCATGCATCTCGTAGCGGACGGTGGCCTCGGAAAAGAAGATGCGGCCGTCGTCGGCGATGTCGAGGTCGTCGGCCAGGCGCAGCCGGCTGTCGTCGTTCACCGAATGCCAGCTCCGGTTGGTCTCGTCGGTGGCCTTCTCCACCTTGCGCTCGGGGGTGATGCGATAAAGCCCCATGCCGCCGATGCAGACATAGAGGTTGTCCTGCCGGTCGAAGGCCATGCCGAGCGGCTGGCCGCCGATATGGGCATAGACCTCCATCCGCTCATAGTCCGGCGGGAAGAAGCGGATGATGTCGCCGTGGCGCGAGCCGGCGAAGAGATTGTCGTGGCGGTCGAGGATCACGTCTTCCGGCGCCTCGATGCGGCCGAGGCCGATCGCGCCGACGTTGCGCAGCCTGTCGTTCAAGGCGAAGGGCGTGCCGCTGTCCGGCGCGGTCGAGGGCAGGCTCGGCATGCCGTGATAGGTCGGGCTGACATAGACCTTGCTGATAATGCGGTTGCGGTTCTTCAGCCAGCGGATGTCGATCATCGCCGCCACCAGCAGGATGGTCGCCAGGACCATGCGGTTCACGCCGCCGGGTGCCGAGAGCGTGGTCAGGCCGTTGGTGATCAGGAGCACGATCAGGGTGCCGACCAGTGCCTTGGCGACCGAGCCCTTGCCGCCGCCGAGGCTGATGCCGCCGAGCACCGCGGCGGTCAGCACCGTGACCTCGAGTCCGACGCCGATGTCGCCGCCGACAGTGGCGAGCCGCGCGGCGAAGAAGATGCCGCCGATGGAGGTGAGCACGCCGCTCGCCACGTAGCACATGGCGATGGTGCCGCGCACGTTGATGCCGCTGTTATAGGCGGAACGGCGCGATCCGCCGATGGCGGTGACGTGCCAGCCCGGCCGCAGGCGGGTGAGAAACACATGGCCGAAGATCGCCACCACCGCATAGACCCAGGCGACCGTGGGCACGCCGAGGACGTCGCCGGTGCCCATCACGTCCCACAGGTTCGAATTCGGGAAGCCGCCGGCGATCTGCGTCGAATATTGCAGGATCAGCAGGTCATAGGCCGAGCGATAGACGATAAGGGTGATCAGGGTGGTGATGAAGGCGCGCAGCCGGAAATAACCGATGAGCACGCCGTTCACGGCGCCGAGCAGGGCGCCGCAGACGAGCGTGACCGGGACGGCGGCGGCTACCGGCCAGCTCAGCACTTGCATGCAATAGAGCGCGCAGAAATTGGTCAGGGCGAACATCGAGCCGACGGAAAGGTCGATGCCGCCGACGATCATCACCAGCGCCATGCCGAACACGGCGAGGCCGATCTCGCCGGCCTGGCGTGCCGTATCGGAGAGGCTCGCGGGGGTGAGGAAGTCGGGAATCGCCCGGCTCAGGGCGAAGGCGACGATGATCAGCACGATGACCGGGATCGCGGTCTCGGTCCAGCGCTTCGACAGGATTTCGCCCAACAGGTGATCGGGCCAATAGCGATAGCGAAGTCGGACGAGCGTTTCCTGCATGCGGTGTCTCACTCAGCGGCGAAGCTGCTGCTGCCATGCGGCCGGCAAGGTGAGGCGGCCCGCGGCGCCGGCGTCGCCGCCGGCACCGCGAGGCCGCCCGTCAGGTCACATATGGCCGAGGCGCCAGCAGGTGCCTTCGACCGAGGCATTGGCTTTGGTGATGGGGATCAGGGTCGTGTACATGGATGCCTTCACGCTGCCGGCCTTGAAGTGGCCGGACAGCATCCATTCGATGATCGCCGCCATGTCGCTCGCCTGGGTCGGCACGTCATAGCTGAGATCGAGGTCGAAGGAGCCGTCCTTGACCTTGTCGCAGGCGCCCTTCTGCTCGCCGCCGCCCGAGGTGGCAAGGAACACCTTGCCGGTCAGGCCGGCTTCCTTGATGGCGGCGGCGGTGCCGATG
>DATKQA010000567.1:0-3188 GCA_035523835.1 Candidatus Sulfotelmatobacter sp. | reverse complement strand
GGCCTGAAGATCCCCTATACCGGGCGGGTCGAGCTCGGCGGCAAGAACATGCAGTTCATCGAGGCCGGCGGCATGGAAGGCTCGATCAGCGCCTGGTTCTACAGCGCCGACATCGATACGCCGCAGAACAAGGCCTTCGTCGCCGAAACCCAGAAGCGCTACCACAGCATCCCCTACTTGCAGACCTGGCACGGCTACGACAGCCTGAAGATCCTGGCCCAGGCGATCAAGGAGGCCGGCAGCCTGGACGGCACCAAGATCCGCGATGCGCTGAAGAAGACCGCCTATCACGACGTGATGGGCGAGACCATGCGCTTCGACGACCACAACCAAGCCGGCAAGACGGTGGTGATCCTGCAGGTGAAGGACCGCAAGGTCGGCGTCGCCGACCTGGTCCAGCTCAAGTAGCAGGATGAAGTTCAGCATCTGCCTGCCGACCGGCTTCGAAGGGCTGATGCATCCGATTCCCTTCGCGGAACCGGAGGTCTTCTTGCGCCTGGCGCGGCTCTGCGAGAGCCTCGGCTACGATTCCGTCTGGGGCAACGACCACATCACCACGCAGCACTATGTGCGGGCGCTCTATCCCGGCCAGGTGCCGCGCTACTACGAGCCGATCATCGTCATGGCGCACGTCGCCGCGGCGACCAGCCGGCTCCGCCTCGGCACCGCCGTCACCGTGCTGCCGATGCACGAGCCGGTCTATCTGGCCAAGCAGGTCGCCACCCTCGACCAGCTCAGCGGCGGGCGCTTCATGCTGGGGGTGGGCGTCGGCGCCTATCGCGAGGAGTTCCTGGCCTGGAACGGCAAGCTCGCCCATGCCCGGCGCGGCGACATGATGGACGAGGGCCTGGCGGCGCTGGCCAGGCTCTTCGTCGAGCCGCGCTGCAGCTTCACCGGCGAATACTACGCCTTCAGCGACATCGAACTGGCGCCCAAGCCGCGCCAGACGCCGTTCCCGCTCTATGTCGGCGGCCACAACCTGCCGGCGGTGGAGCGGGCGGCGCGCCACGGCCAGGGCTGGCTGCCCGGCTGGCGGCCGCTCGGCGAGATGCAGGAACGCATCCGGCTTCTGAAGGAGCGGACCGCGGCGCTCGGCCGCGACGCCGACGCGGTCGAGGTCGCGCCGCAGATGTCGGTCACCCTCGGCAAGACGCAGGAGGCGGCCGAGCAGCGCTACATGCAGTCGGGCCTGGTCGCGCATCGCAAGTCGCTCGCCTATACCGGCCGCGATCTCGGCCAGCAGACCGTGGCCAATCTGGTCGGCTCGCCCGACGTGGTGCTGCAGAAGATCGACCGGCTGGCCGCCATCGGCATCGATCACTGCTGCGCGCTGATGTTTCCGGCCGACAGCGTCAGCGAGGCGGTCGAACAGATCGAATGGTTCGGCAAGCTGGTGCAGCCGCTGCACTGAAACGGGCGAGACCCGCCGTCCTCACGGCCAGCGGGCCGCCGGCATCGGCATGAGCGCGGCGATGTCGGGCTCGACCGCCGTGCCTAAGCCCGGGCAGTCGAGCGAGCCGAGCGTCAGTTCGCCGCGCTCGATGCGGAGCCGGACGCGCTCTCCTTGCCGGTGATAGAGATCGGGGTGCGCCGCAAGGAAGGCGTCGCTCTCGCTCGCCGGCCGCTCGGCGAAACCGTCGATGAAATGGTGCCCGTTGCGCTCCACATGGACAAGGCCGAGCAGGCTGACCAGCGCCAGGTCCTGCTGCAGCGAGGTGCCGGCCTGCACCGTCAGGTCCTCGCCCGACATGAAATAGCCCGATTCCGGCGCCGCCCCGGCGTTCCACCGCCGGCAGCGCGCGAGGTTCGCGAGCGACTTGTAGAAGCCCTTGCAGGCCTTGGACGAGACGCCGCGGTAGCCGAGCGCCCTGGCGGCGACGAAGCTGCCGAGCTCGCCGTCGGATTCGTCGATGATGAGCGGCTTGGCGGCGGCGAAGGCGGCGACGGAAGCCTGTAGCGCCGTCTGGCGCTTGATCGGCTGTTCGACGAAAAGCGTGGCGGCGCGGAGCCGCGCGAGGTTGGGCGCGGCCTCGATGGCGCGCCAGAGCGCGAGCGCGGCCTCGGCGGTTTCGTATTGCTCGTTGCCGTCGAGGGTGGCGCGATAGGGGTCGGGAATGCGGTCGAGCACCGCGGCGATGCGGCCGAGCCGGTCGATGTCGGCCGCCAGGTCGCCGCCGACCTTGAGCTTGTAGTAGCGGTGGCCGTAGACCTGCACCACCTCCTCGAGCGTTTCCGGCAGGCCGTCGCCGACCCGCGTGCCGGGCGCCTGGTCGGACGCCGTGATCGGATCGACCAGGCCGACGGTGTGGCGGGCATGGATGCGGGCCTGCGGCCGCAGTCCGGCGAGGAAGGCGTCGAAGTCGAAGTCCTGGAGATCGGGCAGGATCGCGTGCGGCACCATGCCGGGCAGATTGGCCCGCATGGCGGCGTAGAAGCTCACCCCGTGGAGCCGGCAGAGCGCATCGAGGATGGCGCGGTCGAGCAGGGCGGGACCGAAGCTCGCCACCAGCGGCAGCAGGCCGAGCCGGCCGCAGGCGGCATTGTGCGCCGCATAGTGGTCGGCGAAGAAGCCGAAGGCGGTCTGCGGCCCGCTCGCCCGATAGGCGGCGGCGGCGAGTTGCAGCGCCTGGCGAAGCTGATCGAGGTTCTGCTCGTCGCTGAGCGCCGGGTTCTTGTCGAACCATTTCGCCGCCAGCGCCTCGGCGCTGTAGCCCCAGCCCTCGCGCCCGTCGGCCAGCCGGACGCACAGCCGCACCACGGCCTGCCGGCCGTGCGTCACCGTGGTGATGCCGAAGCGGAACGGCAGGCGCAGCTTGAACGGCCGCTCGTAGGCCTCGACGGCGCGAACCGTCAGCAGCGGCGCCTGGCTCATGCCGTCGCCTCCAGGATGCCGCGGATGAAACCGATGGCGCGGGCGGCACAGGTTGCCCCATCGGGCTGGTAGTCGAAAGGCTCGACGGCGACCCAGCCGGCGTAATGGTGGCGCCGGAGCGCGGCGAAGAGCGGCGCGAACTTGTCCGCGCCCTGGCCGGGACCGCGGCGGTTGCGATCGTTGACCTGGACATGCGCGAGCAGGCCGGTCGGCAGCCAGCGGTCGACCAGGGCGGCGAGCGGCTCCGCCTCCATGCGGCCGGCAGCGCTGCAATCTATCATGGTGCGCACGGCCGGGTTGCCGATGCCGCCGACGA
>DATKQA010000566.1:0-8501 GCA_035523835.1 Candidatus Sulfotelmatobacter sp. | reverse complement strand
GGCGTGGCCACCTGGTCGGGGATCACGACGAACGGGTCGAGCTCGAAACTTACCGCCGCCATGGCGATGAAGTGCAGCCCGCAGATGGCCAGGACCAGCAGCAAAGTGCCGGCGAAGCGACGGCGCATGGTCGCGGCACGCCAGAACACCTCGAGCGCGGCGGCGGCCAACCCCATGCCGACCAGCAGCGCGGCCTGCACGTAGCTCATGTCCCAGCGGATTTCCGCCGGCACGCTGATGGCGCTCATGCCGATGAAGTGCATGGCGCCGACGGCCGTGCCGACGATCACGCCGCCGACGATGGTGGCCTGGTAGTGCAGTGCGACAGCGAAGCCGATCCAGACGATCGCAACGGCCACCACCACCGACAAGACGGTGGTGCCGACGTCATAGCCGATGGGAAAGCCGGGCTGAAAGGCCAGCATCGCGACGAAATGCGTCGCCCATATCCCGAAGCCCGCAACCACCGAGGTCGCGCTGAGCCAGGCGAGGCGCTGGCGGCCTTCCGCCACGCGCGCCCGCAGCAGCAGGTTCAGCGCGGTGTGGCAGGCGAACAGGCAAATGGCGATCGCGACGATCACCAGCCGGAGGTCGTGTTCGCCGCTGACGCATCCGAGAATTCTCTGCATCCCGGATATTCTTTTTCGGCCGATGAAGAATTCGTAAACTGCCGGCCGGCGGCGGCAGCTCGCCGCACTGCAACACGGCAGGCGGCCAAGCGGCAGAGGTCACATTCGCGTGGCTCGCTGGTTGCCGGCTTGGCGCCTGTGCTATGGTTCGCGCAGGTGCAAGCCAGAGCCCGGGGGCGATTCAGGTCATGGCCAGCGATGACAGTCAGCCAGTCACGAGCCGGCCGGGCGAGGAAGCGCCGTCCATCCTTCGGCCGGTGATCCCCGCCGAGCGGATGATCGCCATCCTCAGGTATCGCGGCATGGACGGCGAGGCGCTGCTGGTGGCGCAGCACAAGAGCCTCAAGGCCATGGTCGAAGCCAGCAGCATCGTCGCCAAGGGCATGGAGGAAATCGCCAGCCGACACACCAGCATGCTGCAGAACGCGGTCAGCCGTGCGGCCGGGGTGTTGCCCGAGATGGCCAAGCAGCGCACCCTCGACGACGTGGCGCGCAACAATCTCGACTATTCCCGCGAGACGATGGCGGCGACGCTCAGCAACTTCCAGGAGATGGCCGAGCTGGTCTGGAAGTGCAATCGCGATGCTTTCGAGCTGGTCAACCGCTCGCTGCTCGAAAGCCTGCAAAGCTTCGCCAAGGCGCTGCCGGCGAAGGACGGCGACGGCAACTGACCCCGGGCTCGAACCGCAGGCGCCGGCTTTGCCGCGCCCGCGGTCGCCGCCTTACCGTCAGCCCATCTCGGCGAAACGCTTGCGGTGGTAGTCGGCGTTGCCGAACAAGAGGTCGATCGTCATCAGCCGCTTCATATAGTGGCCGACGTTGAGTTCGTCGGACATGCCCATGCCGCCGTGCAATTGCACCGCCTGCTGGCCGACGAACCGCCCGGACTGGCCGATTGTGGTCTTGGTCGCCGCCGCCGATTTGGCGCGCTCGGGCGCCGGCTCGGCCACTTTCATCGCCAGCATGTAGTTCATCGAGCGCGCCTGCTCCAGCGCGATCCACATTTCCACCATGCGATGCTGCAGCACCTGGAACTGTCCGATCGGCCGGCCGAACTGCTTGCGGGTCTTGAGATACTCGTTGGTGGTGTCGCACAGGACCTGCATGCAGCCGACGGCTTCGGCCGCCAGCGCGGAGATGGCGTGATCGGCGACCAGCTCGATCAGCGGCAGGGCCTCGTCCGCCTTGCCGATCAGGGCGTCGGCGCCGACCGCGACCTGGTCGAAGCCGACATCGGCGGCGCGGCGATGATCGACCGTGCGATAGCCCTTGACGCTCAGCCCCTTCGCCTTCCGGTCGACCAGGAAGAGCGAGATGCCCTTGGCATCGGCGGCACCGCCGGCGGTGCGGGCCGACACGACGAGCCGGTCGGCGGCGAGGGCGTCGAAGACCACGCATTTCTGGCCGTTGATGACATAGCCGCCGCCGTTCTTCTTGGCACTGACGGCGACGTCGGCGAGGTTGAAGCGCGACTGGTGCTCGGCGAAGGCGAAAGCCAGCTTGAGCTTGCCTTCGGCAAGCGCCGGCAGCAGCGCCTCCTTCTGCGCCTGGCTGCCGCCATGGCAGAGGAAGCCGCCGCCGAGCACGGCGGTGGAGAAATAGGGCTCCGCCACCAGCCCTTGGCCGAGGCCCTCCATGATGACCGCGGTATCGACGGCGTTGCCGCCGAGGCCGCCGTACGCCTCCGGCACGGCGACGCCGAGCCAGCCGAGCTCGGCGATCTGCCGCCAGTTCTCTTCGCGGTAGCCCTCCTCCGTGGTCACCGTCTTGCGCCACTTGTCGAAGGCATATTGATCGCGGACGAAGCGCTCCACGCTGTCCTTGAGCTGGCGCTGCTCGTCGCTGAAATTGAAGTCCATGGTCCTGATATCCTCCTGGCCGGCTGTCAGAGACCGAGCACGGCCTTGGCGATGACGTTCTTCTGGATCTCGTTCGAGCCGCCGTAGATGGTATAGGCGCGGCCGTACAGGAAGGCGTCCATCACGCCGCTGCCGTACTCCGGGCCGATCGGCGGCTCGTTCGAGCCGTCGCGGTGCGGCTGGAACGGCGCGCTGTAATAGCCGAGCGATTCGACCGTCATTTCGGTCAGCCGCTGGCCGATCTCGGAACCGCGGATCTTCAGCATCGAGGCTTCCGGTCCCGGCGGCTTGCCCTGCGCCGCTTCGGCCAGGATGCGGAGATTGGTATATTCCAGCGCCGTCAGCTCGATCTCGAGCTGGGCCAGCTTGTCCTTGAACGCCGTATCCTCGATCAGCGGCCGGCCGTTGGTCAGCTCGGCCTTGGCGATCTCCTTGAGCTTGGCGATGCGCTTCTTCGAATGCGCCACCTGGGCGATGCCGGTGCGCTCGTTGCCGAGCAGGAACTTGGCATAGGTCCAGCCCTTGTTCTCCTTGCCGATCAGGTTCTTCTTCGGCACGCGGACGTTGTCGAGGAAGACCTCGTTGATCGAGTGCCCCTCGTTGATGGTGATGATCGGGCGCACGGTGATGCCGGGCGTCTTCATGTCGATCAGCAGGAACGAGATGCCCTCCTGCTGCTTGGCGTTCGGATCGGTCCGCACCAGGCAGAAGATCATGTTGGCTTCGTGCGCCTGGGTGGTCCAGATCTTGTGGCCGTTGACCACGTAGTGATCGCCATCGGATTCCGCCTTGGTCTTCAACGACGCCAGGTCCGAGCCGGAACCCGGTTCGGAGTAGCCCTGGCACCACCAATCCTCGGCGCTCAGGATGCGCGGCAGGTAGTGCGCCTTCTGCTCCTCGTTACCGAAGCTGTAGATCACCGGCCCGACCATGCTGATGCCGAAGGGCGACTGGCCGGGCGTCTCGCCGGCGGTTTCCTCGTCGAACAGGTAGCGTTGCGTCGCGCTCCAGCCGGTGCCGCCATATTGCTTCGGCCAGGCCGGCGCGCCCCAGCCCTGCTTCTGCAGGATGCGCTGCCAGGCCTGTTGATCCTCTTTGCTCAGATGGATGCCGCGCTGGATCTTCTTCTTGATGTCGGCCGGCAGCTTGTCCTGCACGAATTTTCGCACCTCGGCGCGAAAGGCGAGATCTTCGGGGCTGAAGCTCAGATCCATGGCGTGTCCTTCCCTGGCAATGCCGCGGCGCCTTCGGCACAGGCGGCAGCCGCGAAGCGTAGGCGGGCAACAAGTTTATTTCAAGCACGCACCACTTGACGCCGGGGAAACCGCGCCGGCGTTCACCCGCCGACCAG
Organism: Candidatus Sulfotelmatobacter sp.; assembly: GCA_035523835.1. GTDB lineage: Bacteria > Pseudomonadota > Alphaproteobacteria > Ferrovibrionales > Ferrovibrionaceae > DASQHM01. Next base: position 4,662 of record DATKQA010000566.1, on the reverse strand, counting down.
GTGCAGGAAAATTTCGCGCTGATGCGGCCGCGTGCGATGCTCGAACAGGTAGATGGCCTGCCAGGTGCCGAGCGCGAGTTTGCCGCCCGTCACCGGAATCGAGAGCTGCGTCTGGGTCAAGGCCGAACGGATATGCGCGGGCATGTCGTCGGCACCCTCCGCGACATGGCGGTAGAGGCTGAGGTCGTCCGGCACCGTTCGCGCGAAGAAAGCTTCGAGATCGCGGAGCACATCGGCATCGGCATTCTCCTGGACGAGCAGGGAGGCCGAGGTGTGGCGGATGAAGAGCGTGAGCAGGCCGGTGGCGATGCCCGAGGCACCGGTCCAGCGCGCCACCTCGCCGGTGATGTCGATGAGGCCGCGGCCGCGACTGCCGACGGCGAGCATGTGCTGGGATTGCCGCATGCGGAATGATTTGTCGCGCGGTCGACCGAGGTCAAGCGGCACCCTTTCCCGCGTCCTGCCGATCGGTCATGATGCCGGCGAACCAGCGGAAGAGGGACATCATGATCGCCGCCTTGCGCACGCCGGACGCGAGCTTCGCCGATCTGCCGGGCTATGCCTTCGCGCCGCACTATGTCGAGGACCTGCGCGGCTACGAGGGCCTTCGCCTGCATTACCTGGACGAAGGGCCGCGCGAGGCGGCGCACGTCTTTCTCTGCCTGCACGGCCAGCCGACCTGGAGCTATCTCTATCGCCGGATGCTGCCGGTCTTCACCGCGGCGGGGCAGCGCGTGGTGGTGCCCGACTTCTTCGGCTTCGGCCGTTCCGACAAGCCGACCGACGAAGCGACCTACACCTTCGGCTTCCACCGCGACGCGCTGCTGCGCCTGATCGAGCGCCTGGATCTCCGCCGCATCACCCTGGTGGTGCAGGATTGGGGCGGCCTGATCGGCCTCACCATTCCCATGGCGATGCCGGAGCGTTTCCTGCGCCTGATCGTGATGAACACCGCCTTTCCGACCGGCGACCAGCCGCTCGGCGAGGGGTTCCTCGCCTGGCGTGCCTGGTGCGCCAAGAATCCGGACATGGATATCGCCAAGCTGATGGCGCGAAGCTGCAAGCAGCTCACCCCGGCGGAGTGCGCCGCCTATGGCGCGCCCTACCCGGACGCGCGCTTCAAGGCCGGGGTGCGCCGCTTCCCGCCGCTGGTGCCGGAGTTTCCCGACAGCGACGGCGCCGCGCTCGGCCGCCAGGCCCGTGCCTGGTTCGAGCGGGACTGGCAGGGCCGGAGCTTCATGGCCGTGGGCATGCAGGACCCGGTGCTCGGGCCGGCGATCATGGCCGGCGTCCGGCGCCACATCCGCCATTGCCCGCCGCCGCTCGAGGTGGCCGAGGGCGGCCATTTCCTGCAGGAATGGGGCGCAGAGGTCGCGGCGCGAGCCCTGGCGTCCTTCGGCTGAGGCGAGGACGATGACGGCCGATCCGGCTGGCGCCGGCTGGAAGGAATTTCGCAGCACCGGCGGTTTCGAGCGTCACGTCGGGCCGCTCTGGGCCAAGGTGATCGAGCCGGGCCGCCTGGGCTTCGCCTTTCGCGCCGGCGCCCAGCACAGCAATCCGCACGGCGTGGTGCACGGCGGCATGCTGGTCACCTTCATCGATCAGGTGCTCGGCGCGCTCGCCTGGTACGTGGCCGGCAAGAAGCCGAGCGTCACCCTGACGCTCAACAGCGATTTCGTCAGTCCGGCCCGCGTCGGCGACTGGATCGAAGGCCGCGGCAAGGTGGTCCGCAACGGCCGCAGCCTGATTTTCCTGCGCGGCGAAGCCATGGTCGGCGAGCGGGTGGTGCTGTCCGCGACCGGCATCTGGAAGGTGCTCGGCGTCGACTGATCGCCCGGCTTCAGCGCTCTTGGGTCTGCTCGCAGTGCCGCCGGCCTTCGGTGATGCAGGTCTGCAGCTTGTTCCAGTCGAGGAAGGCGAGCAGCAGCCAGACGAACAGGGCCACGCCGCCGACCACGGCGGCGAGCACCAGCCAATTCATCTGTCGTTCGGGTTGGTCGTCTTGCATCAGTTCGGCCAATTCAAGCGCGTGCTCTGCCTGCTCATAATGAAGACACAAGCATTAGCACAACTATTCAGGTTGCTGCCTTGACTTTCGCGGGAAAATCCCGGTAACTGATCCGGTCGATCCTCGCTTCGGCAGGGCTTGCCGATCGCCCACGGGCATCGCTCCAAGACATCCAGAAGCTTTGATTGCGCCGCCTCGCATGTCATGCCATGCGTCGCGTTCTATCTATCGAGATGGAGGCCTTAATGGCTATCGGTACCGTCAAGTGGTTCAATCCGACGAAGGGCTTTGGTTTCATCATGCCGACCGACGGCTCGAAGGATGTATTCGTCCATATCAGCGCGGTGGAGCGCGCCGGCCTGAAGACCCTTACCGAGGGGCAGAAGATCAGCTTCGATATCGCCGTCGAGCGCGGCAAGAACGCGGCGGTCAATATCAAGCCGGCGTGACAACGGATTGCCCTGACGGGCAGAGAGAAGCATCGCGGCGGCCCGTCGAGGCCGCCGTTTTCTTTTCGGCCGTCGCTCGGCGTCAGGCGCGCTCGCGCCCGGCACGCTATGCTGCGCCGGCATCGACATCACGACCGCCTCGGGAGGCCCACATGACCGCCGCCGTCAACCGTCAGATCCTGTTGGTCGAAACCCCGAAGGGAAAGCTCGCTTCGGAACACTTCCGCCTGGCGGAGGCTGCCGTACCGGCGCCGAAGGCCGGCGAGGTCCTGCTGCGCACCCGCTACATCTCGCTCGACGCCGCCAACCGTGCCTGGATGCAGGGCGCGACCTACCGCTCCGCGGTTACCGCCGGCACCGTCATGGCCGGCGGCGCGCTGGCGGAGGTGGTCGAATCAGGGGTGCCGCATCTTGCCGCCGGCGACCTCGTCTTCGCCGACACCGGCTGGCAGGACTATGCCGTCCTGCCCGGCAAGCGGCTCGCCAAGCTGCCCAGGCTCGAGCCGGTGACGCATCTCCTGAGCGTCTACGGCATCGCCGGCCTCACCGCCTATTTCGGCCTGTTGAAATGCGGTCGGCCGCGGCCGGGCGAGACGGTGGTCGTCTCCGCCGCCGCCGGCTCGGTCGGCTCGCTGGTCGGCCAGATCGCCAAGATCAAGGGCTGTCATGTCGTCGGCATCGCCGGCGGCCGGGAGAAGTGCGCCTGGCTGACCGGCGAGCTCGGCTTCGACGCGGCGCTCGACTACAAGGCCGCGCCGCTGTTCAAGACCTTGAAGGAGGCGGCGCCGAAAGGCATCGACGTCTATTTCGACAATGTCGGCGGCGACATCCTGGAGGCCTGCCTGTTCCAGATGAACCTCAAGGGCCGCATCGCCTGCTGCGGCGCCGTTTCGCAATACGACGGCGCGCCCTCGGCCCACGGGCCGCGCGGGGTGCCCGGCCTCATCGTGGTGAAGCGGCTGACCCTGCAGGGCTTCGTGGTGATGGACTACGACGACGAGCGGGACCAGGCGCTGGCCGACCTGCAGTCCTGGGTCGCCTCGGGCAAGCTCAGAGTGCGCGAGGATATCGTCGACGGCCTGGAGCAACTGCCCCGCGCCCTCATCGGCCTGCTCGCCGGCGACAATCGCGGCAAGCGCATGGTCAAGGTCGCCTGAGGCTCCCGGCCGTCAGCGCCGCCGGGTGAGCCGCTTCGACGGCAGCAGGTCGGCGAACTTGGCCGGCCGCTTCTCCTGGTTGGCCCGCATCTGCTCGGCCATGTCTTCGCTCAGCAGCATGCCGGCGTTCCAGACCGCGATATAGTCGAGCCCGTCGGCGACGCTGTGGTCTCTGGTGTATTTCAGCACCTCCTTGGTGCCGTGCACGGCGAGCGGCGATTTGGCGGCGATGTCGCGGGCGATGCCGAGCACCGCCTCCAGCATGCTGGCCTGATCGGCATGGACGGCATTCACCAGGCCTGACGATTTCGCCTCCGCCGCCGGCAGCCGCCGGCCGCTATAGGCGAGTTCGCGCACCAGCCCGGCCGGCATCAGATGCGGCAGCCGCTGCAGGGTGCCGACGTCGGCCACCATGCCGATGTTGATTTCCTGGATGCAGAAAAAAGCGTCGGCCGTGCAGTAGCGCATGTCGCAGGCCGAGATCAGGTCGACGCCGCCGCCGATGCAGCCGCCCTGGACGGCGGCCAGCACCGGCACGCGGCAGGCCTCGATGACGTTGAAGCTTTCCTGCGTCTCCAGCACGCTGCGGCGGAGCTGCTCGCTGACGCGGGCGCGGTCGCTGCTCGCCGCCGTGCCGAGACCATCGAAGACGGCGAGATCCATGCCGGCGGTGAAGTGCCGGCCGGTCGAAGAGATCACCACCGCGCGCACCGCCGGTGTCGCGGCGATGGCCGCGAACACCTCGATCATCTCGGTCCAGAAGGCCGGGACCATGGTGTTGAGCTTGTCGGGCCGATTGAACTTGATATGGGCGACATGGTCGGCGAGCATGTAGTCGAAGGTGGTATAGGGCATCGGCAATCCCCTCGCGAGCCTGCATCGAGTGGCGCGAGCTTGACACCACTCTGGGCGAACGGCAAAGGCTAGCCATGTCCCGCCAGGTCGAGCGCATCCCCCTGCCTGCCATGAGCCTTGGCACCGGCCGCGAGCTGGCGGTGCATCGCTACGGCCGCGCGGGCGCGCGGCCGAAGGCCTATCTGCAGGCGGC
>DATKQA010000565.1:0-6946 GCA_035523835.1 Candidatus Sulfotelmatobacter sp. | reverse complement strand
CGACACCATAGACGGTGGCGATGAAATAGCCGACCAGAGCGCCGTCGACGCCGGTATCGCGGCCGACCGCCGGGGCCATGGCCGGAAGCGAAAAGGCCGCCATGGTCGCCAAGGTCTGCATGGCGAGGGTGGCGCAAAGCGCCCAGAAGGCGGCGACGCCCGCATCGCCACCGCCGGCGATGGACGCCGTCGCCGGACGCATCGGGTTCCGTTCCGCCATGAGACCGTTCGGCACAACCTTCCGCCAGGCAGTCTAGCCCGGCGCGGACGGCTCAGGCCAATGGCGTCAGGCGTGCGTGGTGGCCGGCGCGGATTTCGCCGCGCGCAGCAGCATGCCGTAGAGATCGCGCGGCTCGTCGGGGTCGGCGAGCAGGTCGAGCTCTTCATAGAGCCCGGTGCGTTCCAGTTGCTCGCGCACGTAGCGGAGCGCGGCGAAGTCTTCAACGGCGAAGCCGACCGAATCGAACAGCGTGATCTCGCCGCCGCTGCGCCGCCCGGGCGCCTTGCCGGCGACGACCTGCCAGAATTCGACCACCGGATGATCGGGCGGAAGCTGCTGGATCTCGCCTTCCACGCGGGTCTGCGGCGCATATTCGACGAAGATCGACGAGCGCAGCAGGATGTCGCGGTGCAGCTCGGTCTTGCCCGGGCTGTCGCCGCCGACCGCATTGATATGCACGCCGGCGCCGACCATGTTGTCGCTCAGGATGGTGGCATTCTGCTTGTCGGCAGTAGCCGTGGTGATGATGGCGGCGCCTTCCACCGCCGCCTCCGCCGAGCCGCACACCGTGATGTCGAAACCGGTCGGCGCCAGGTTGCGCGCGCATTTCCGGCTGGCCGCCGCGTCGATGTCGTAGAGCCGCAGCTTGTTCACCCCGAGCAGCGCCTTGAAGGCCACGGCCTGGAACTCCGACTGCGCGCCGTTGCCGATGATGGCCATGCAGTCGGCATCCTTCCGCGCCAGGTATTTCGCCGCCAGCGCCGAAGTCGCCGCGGTGCGCAGGGCCGTGAGCAGGGTCATTTCCGACAGCAGCATGGGATAGCCGTTGCCGACATCGGCCAGGACGCCGAAGGCGGTGACGGTCTGGCGGCCGTCGCGCGTATTCTTCGGATGGCCGTTGACATATTTGAAGCCATAGAGCTGGCCGTCGCTCGCCGGCATCAGTTCGATCACGCCGTCGAGGCTGTGCGAGGCGACGCGCGGCTTCTTGTCGAACTGCTCCCAGCGGCGGAAATCCGCCTCGATCGTGCCGGCAAGCTCGACCAGGAAGCGTTCCGCGCCGATGGTCAGCACCAGCTTCATCATATGGTCGACATTGATGAACGGGACGATGTTGAGCTTGGCGGTCATGCAGCGTCGCTCCCGGCCGTGCGGCCCGCGGCGCGGCCAACCAGCCTTGTCGTAAGATCGATCATCAGCGCGGCGGTGCGGCCCTCGGCGTCGAGCGCAGGATTGAGCTCGACCAGATCGAGGCTGCCGACCAGGCCGCTGTCGCGGAGGATGTCCGCTATGGCATGGGCGTCGCGGAGGCCGATGCCGCGCGACACCGCCGTGCCCACCGCCGGCGCGATGGCGGGGTCGAGGCAGTCGATGTCGAAGCTGACATGCAGCAGGCCGCGCGCCGCCCGCACGCGCTCGAGGAAGCGGCCGAGCAGCGCGGCGACGCCCCGGGTTTCGATCGCCCGCATGTCATGCACAGCCATGCCGGTGGCGGGCAGCGTGTCCGCTTCCGCCGGATCGATGCTGCGCACGCCGAACAGGCAGACGCGGGCCGGATCGACCGGCGCCGCAAGCGCCGGGAAGTAGCCGGCGAAGCCCGGCCGGCCGCACACATAGGCGAGCGGCACGCCATGCAGGTTGCCGCTCTGCGAACTGTCGAGCGTGTGGAAGTCCGGATGCGCATCGAGCCAGAGCACGAACAGCGGGCGGCGCGCTTCGGCCGCGCGGCGGGCGAGGCCGGCGATGGTGCCCGCGGCCATGCTGTGATCGCCGCCGAGGAAGATCGGCAGGCCGTCGGCGCTCGCCGCATAGGCGGCATCGGTCAGCGCCGCGGTCCAGGCGGCAACCGCCGGCAGCGCTTTCAGTGCGGCGTTGGGGTGGGAGATCGGACGGACCCGCGGCTGCGCCGCGTCGCCGAGGTCGGCGACCCGATGACCCTGCCGCCGCAGCGCCGCGGCAAAGCCGGCCGCGCGCAGCGCCTGCGGCGCCCTATCGCAGCCTTTCAGACCGGCGCCGACATCGACCGGCGCACCCAGGATCTTGCACAGCATCGACGCGACTCCGGAGGTGACCCGTTCATGCGCTGTATGTAGGGGATATCGCCGGCAAAATGAACAGGGAATCTTGGCAAATCTACCGATCTTTCTTATCATTTTGGTAAGCTGGGCTGCCATATCGTATGAAAATGGATAATCTCGACGAACGGCTGATCGTCCTCCTGCGGCAGAACGCCCGGCGCAGCATTTCCGACCTGGCGGCAGCGCTCGGCGTGTCGCGGGCGACGGCGCGGGCGCGACTCGAGCGATTGGAACGCTCCGGCGAGATCGTCGGCTACACCGTCATCCTGCGGGCCGAAGCGGTCGAGCAGCCGGTGCGCGGGCTGATGCTGATCGAGGTCGGCGGCCAGGCGGCCGACCAGGTGGTGCGGGCGCTCGGCGGATTTCCCGAGGTTTCCACCATTCACACGACCAACGGCCGCTGGGACCTGGTGGTCGAGCTCAGCACCGCCACCCTGACCGAGCTCGACGCAGTGCTCAGGCGCATTCGGCTGATTCCCGGCATCACCGGCAGCGAGACCAACCTGCTGCTGGCGACCCCGCGCAGCACCCGGGCGCGGCTCTAACCCGCCCCCCGACAGTTCCCTCGCCGCTTGCCGGGCGGTGGGGCGGCACGGCATGCTCGGCCGCCAAGCGCCGCGATGCCCACGGGGCGAGATGCCGATCAGGGAGCGAGATGCCGGTATGAACGTTGAGACCAAGCCGCCGTTCAAGAAGATCAATTTTCTGCCGCGCGACATCGCCGTCGAGCACCGCGCCGACGGGGTGATCGTGCTGCGCTCGCGCATAGCACTGGCGCCTTACGCGGCGCATATCCCGGCGCTGCTGCGCCGGCAGGCGGCGGAGCGGCCGGAGCACGTCTGGCTGGCGCAGCGCCGCGGCCCGGAACGGGCCTGGCGCAAGCTGACCTACGGCGAAGCGCGCGACACCGTCGACCGGCTGACCCAGGCGCTGATCGAGCTGAACCTGTCGCCGGACCGGCCGGTGATGATCCTGAGCGGCAATTCCATCGAACACGCGCTGATGGTGATGGCGGCGATGCAGGCGCGGCTGCCGGCCGCGCCGGTGTCGGTCGCCTATTCGCTGATGAGCCAGGACCATGCCACGCTGAAATACGTCTTCGACCTGCTGCGGCCGGGACTGGTTCTGGTGCAGAACGCGGCGATGTTCGAGCGCGCTCTGCGCGCCCTCGACCTTACCGACGTAACCGTCGTCCATGTCGAGCAGCCGGTGCCCGGCATCGCCAGCCGCGCCTATGCCGAGCTGGCGGCGACGCCGGTCACGCCGGCGGTGCAGGCCTCGGTCGATGCCATCACGCCCGACACCATCGGTAAATTCCTGCTCACGTCGGGTTCCACCGGCACGCCGAAGGCGGTGATCAACACCCAGAAGATGATGTGCGCCAATGTGACCATGGGCCAGCAGTCGCGCCCGCGCGAGCCGGGCGAGCCGGCCAGCGTCGTGCTCGACTGGATGCCGTGGAACCATACCATGGGCGGCAACGCCGGCTTCAACGGCATCCTGGCGGACGGCGGCACGCTCTATATCGACGACGGCCGGCCGGTGCCGGGCCAGTTCGAGGAGACCTTGCGCAATCTCAAGGAGATTTCGCCGACCTACTACGCCAACGTGCCGGCCGGCTACGCCGTGCTGGCCACCGCGATGGAGAAGGACGAGGCGCTCTGCCGGACCTTCTTCAAGGACCTGAAAATCCTCGGCTACGGCGGCGCCACCCTGCCAGACGATCTCTATCATCGCATGCAGGCGCTGGCCGTGCGCTACACCGGCCATCGCATCGTCTTTTTCACCGGCTGGGGCGCCACGGAGACGGCGCCGACCGCCACCTCGACCCATTGGGAGACCGAGCGCGTCGGCCTGATCGGCCTGCCCTTCCCCGGCATCGAGCTGAAGATGCTGCCGGTCGGACCGAAATATGAATTGCGGCTGCGCGGCATCACCGTCACGCCCGGATACTACAGGCGACCCGATCTCACCGCCGCCGCCTTCGACGAGGAAGGCTTCTACAAGATCGGCGACGCCGGCACCTTCGTCGACCCGGGCGACCCGTCCCAGGGGCTGATCTTCGCCGGTCGGGTGGTGGAGGATTTCAAGCTCGATACCGGCACCTTCGTGCAGGTCGGCTCGCTTCGCGTCGCCGCCGTCGCCGCCGCTTCGCCGGTGCTCCAGGACGCGGTCGTCACCGGCCAGGACAAGACTTTCGTCGGGCTCCTGGCCTGGCCCAACCTGCAGGCCTGTCGGCAGATCGCCGGCAAGCCCGAGGCGACATTGGCCGAGGTGATCGCCGACCCCGCCGTGATCGCCGCGCTGCGCCGCGGCCTGCAAGCGCACAATGCCGCGCATCCCGGCTCGAGCACCCGCATCGCCCGCGTGCTGCTGATGAGCGAGCCGCCGTCCATCGACGGCAAGGAGCTGACCGACAAGGGCTATATCAACCAGCGGGCAACGTTGGAGCGGCGCGCGGCGCTGGTGGACCGGCTCTATGCCGAGCCGCCGCCGGCCGATGTCATCCGCATCGCCGATTGACGTGCGCCGCGCAGCGTTCCTGGCCGTCGTCGCGCCGCTGGCGTTGCTCGCCTGCGCCGGCGGGGACTCCGGCTCGGAAGGCGGGGCGCCCAGCGCCTTCGCGCTTTGCACCAACTGCCATACGGTGCAGCCGGGCGGGCGCGACCTGGTCGGGCCGAACCTGTCCGGCCTGTTCCAGCGCGAAGCCGGCAAGCGGCCGGGATATCCCTATTCCCCCGGCCTGGCCGCGGCGCACTTCACCTGGGACGATGCCAAGCTCGATCGCTGGCTGCAGAATCCGCAGGCCTTCATTCCCGGCGCCCTGATGAACGTGCAGGTGCCGAGCCGCAGCGACCGCGCCGCCATCATCGCCTATCTGCACCAGGCGACGGCGCGGCCCTAACGACAGGCGCGCCGCTCACCGGCGAAACACTGCGCGCCAGAATTCCTTGTGCACGTCGGGCGGATCCGGGCTCTGGAACATCGTCTGGGTCAACAAGATAGCGGTCAGGCCCGAGGCGGGATCGGCGAGCCACGAGGTGCCGAGACCGCCGTTCCAGCCGAAGACGCCGGCCGGGATGCCCTCCGCCCGCGGCTCGACCGCAACGGCGAGGCCATAGCCCCAGCCGTTGCCGCGGCACAGGATCGGCTCGCCGTCGGCGCGCTGCGCCGGCGTGAGATGATCCCGGAGCATCGCCGCAACGGCGCGCTCGGAGAGCAGCCGGCGCCCATCGGCGCTGCCCCCATCCAGCAAAAAGCGCGAGAAGGCGTGGAAGTCATCGACGGTCGAAACCAGTCCGGCATCGCCGGCGGGAAAGGCCGGCATGCGGCCCCAGGCGCTGCTCGCCGGCGCGTCGTAGAGTTCATGGCCGCCGGCGACCGGGCGATAGGCCGAAACCAGCCGGTGCAGCGCGGCGGGAGGTACGAAGAAGGCGGTATCCTTCATGCCGAGCGGTCGGAAGATGCGCTCGTGCAGGAATGCCGGGAACGACTGGCCGACGGCGCGCGCGACCAGCACGCCGAGCACGTTCGATCCGGTCGTGTAGAGCCAGCGCTCGCCCGGCTGTGCCATCAGCGGCAAGGTGCCGAGGCGTCGCAGCCATTCATCGAAATCGAGCGGCGCGGCCGGGTCGGGCGGACCGAAGCCGATCAGTTCGAGCGCGGCGACGGCGCGCTGGAACGGCAGCGTGTCGGGCGGCAGCATGACGATGCCGAGGCCGAGACGGAACGTAAGCAGGTCTTCCACGGTGATCGGGCGCACGGCCGGAACCGTGTCATCGAGCGGGCCGTCGACGGCCCGCAGCACCCGCCGCTCGGCAAGTTCCGGCAGCAGGCGATCCACCGGCTCGTCCAGGCGGAGCTTGCCGTCCTCGACCAGCAGCAACGCCGCCACCGCGGTGATCGGCTTGGTCATCGAGGCGATGCGGAAGAGACTGTCCCGCCGCACCGGGTCGGCGGTGCCGAACGCCTTGCTGCCGGCGGTCAGCCCATGGCATTCGTCGCGGTTCGCAACCAGCGCCGCAATCCCCGAGGCATAGCCGCGCGCGACATGTCTGTCGATGACCTCCTGTGCGGCCGCCCGCACCGGCTCCAATCCATTCTTTGAGGCCATGGCTTTCGTGCTCCTCGCCAATAACGCGATTGCCGCTCTACCCCTCCCGACCCTAGGCCACCGGCCCGGCGCCGGTGCCGACACTCCCGGCATTTCTTTGCCCGCCCTGTCGGCCGGCGCCATGCTGCTGCATCCTATGACAAAGCCCGACAGGAGCCGATCCGATGCTCTACACCATTCTTTGCTACGACACCGAGAACGTGGTCTGGTCCTGGAGCAAGGAACAGGAGACGGCGGTTATGGCGCGGCTCCGCCGATGGTGAAGCTCGACATCGCTGCCCTGCAACAGGCCTATCGAGGAGAGGAACCGTGAGCACCGAACAGCCGTACGGCGATCGCGATCTCGTGCTTCGTCGCATCATCGATGCGCCGCGTTACAAGGTCTATCGCGCCTGGACCGAGCCCGAACTGCTCAAGCAATGGTTTGCCCCGCTGCCCTGGACCACGCCAGTCGCCGAGCTCGACGTGCGGCCGGGCGGCGCCAGCCTGATCGTCATGCGCAGTCCCGACGGCCAGGATATGCCGAACCGCGGC
>DATKQA010000564.1:0-6002 GCA_035523835.1 Candidatus Sulfotelmatobacter sp. | reverse complement strand
GATTTCGTAGGATTTGGAGCCGCCCGGCGTGGTCACCTCCACCGACTCGCCGGCCGACTTGCCGATCAGGGTCCGCGCCAGCGGCGAGGTGATCGACAGCAGGCCGGCCTTGATATCGGCCTCGTCGGCGCCGACGATCTGGTAGGTCAGTTCCTCGTCGGTGTCCTCGTCGGCCAGCGTGATTGTAGCGCCGAACTTGATCTGCTTGCCGGACAGCTTGCTGACGTCGATCACTTCCGCCCGGCGCAGCTTGTCCTCGAGCTCGAGAACGCGCGATTCGATGAAGCCCTGGCGCTCCTTGGCGGCGTGGTACTCGGCGTTTTCCGACAGGTCGCCATGCTCGCGCGCCGACGCGATTGCCTTGATCACGGCGGAGCGCTCCACCGATTTGAGGTGCTTCAGCTCCGCTTCCAGGCGTTCATACCCGACCACCGTCATCGGGACCTTTTGCATGGCGTATCATCCATCGTGCGATTACTGATCTCACGGATCACGCGGCCTCGCCCGGCGAGCCCTCAGGTCAAAAAATTCCCGGCCGCCGCGGCTCTCCACCGCACCCGGCCGGCGATCCGGTTCCAAATTTCACGCTTAAGAATAGGCTTGCAGAGGGGTGACTTCAAGGCTCCCGGATTGCAGAGCGGCAATCCCCTGCGCCGCGGCGCGCGCGCCGGCGACGGTCGTATAGTAGGGAATGCGCTGCATGAGCGCGGCCCGGCGCAGCGCGAAACTGTCGCGGATCGCCTGCGCTCCCTCGGTGGTATTGAACACCAGCGCGATCTCGCCGTTCTTCATGGCATCGACGATGTGCGGCCGCCCTTCCAGCACCTTGTTGACGCGGGTGACGGCGACGCCCATGCGGCGCAGATAATCGGCCGTGCCGCTGGTCGCGGTCACCTTGAAGCCGAGCGCGACCAGACGTTGCGCCGGCGCCAGGATGTTCGGCTTGTCGCGGTCCCTGACCGAGATGAAGACGGTGCCGCCGCGCGGCAGGCTGGTGCCGCCGGCGAGCTGCGACTTGGCGAAGGCGGTATTGAAGTCGCGGTCGAGGCCCATGACCTCGCCGGTCGAGCGCATCTCGGGCCCGAGGATGATGTCGACGCCGGGGAAGCGGGCGAAGGGAAATACCGCCTCCTTCACCGCCACGTGGTTCAGCGGCCGCTGCTTCAGCGCGAAGCCGCTCAGGTTCTCTCCGGCCATGACCCGCGCCGCGATCTTGGCGATCGGCATGCCGATGGTCTTGGCGACGAAGGGCACCGTGCGGCTGGCGCGGGGGTTCACTTCCAGGATGTAGATGTCGTCGTCCTTGACCGCATATTGCACGTTCATCAGCCCGACCACGCCGAGCGTGCGCGCCAACGCCTCGGTCTGCTTGTGGATCTCGGCGATGACGGCGGGCTTCAGGCTGTAGGGCGGCAGCGAGCAGGCGCTGTCGCCGGAATGCACGCCGGCTTCCTCGACATGCTCCATGATGCCGGCGACGAAGACGCTGCTGCGGTCCGCAAGGCAATCGACGTCGACCTCGGTCGCGTCTTGCAGATAGCTGTCGATCAGCACCGGCGAATCGCCGGAGACCTTGACCGCCTCCACCATGTAGCGGTCGAGCGCGGCATGGTCGTGCACGATCTCCATGCCGCGGCCGCCGAGCACGTAGGACGGACGGATGACGACGGGATAGCCGATGCGCTCGACCACGGCGCGGGCCTCGGCGGCGCTGAAGGCGATGCCGTTCTCCGGCTGGCGCAGCTTCAGCTTGCCGAGCAGCTTCTGGAACTGCTCGCGATCCTCGGCGAGATCGATCGCTTCCGGCGAGGTGCCGAGGATCGGCACCGCGGCCGCCTCCAGGCCGCGTGCCAGCTTGAGCGGCGTCTGGCCGCCGAACTGCACGATCACCCCGAGCAGTTTGCCGGCGCGTCGCTCGACCTGGATGACCTCGAGCACGTCCTCGACCGTGAGCGGCTCGAAATAGAGCCGGTCGGAGGTGTCGTAGTCCGTCGACACCGTTTCCGGATTGCAGTTGACCATGATGGTCTCGTGCCCCGCCTCGGCCAGCGCATAGGCCGCGTGCACGCAGCAATAGTCGAACTCGATGCCCTGGCCGATGCGGTTCGGTCCGCCGCCGAGAATGATCACCTTGCTGCGCGCCGAAGGGTCGGCCTCGCACTCCGGCGGCTCGGTGCCGTCGCCGACATAGGTCGAGTACATGTAGGGCGTACGCGAGGCGAATTCGGCGGCGCAGGTATCGATGCGCTTGAATACCGGGCGCACGCCGAGCGCGAGGCGTTGCCCGGTCACGGCGGCGGCCGACTGGCCGGTGAGCTGGGCGAGCCGCGCGTCGGAAAAGCCCGCGCCCTTCAGCTTGTAGAAGCCGGCGGCGGTCGCCGGCAAGCCTTTCGTCCGCACCTCGTTTTCCGTCTGCACGATGCGCTCGATCTGGCGCAGGAACCAGGGTTCGTATTTGCAGGCGGCATTGATCTCGGCGACGCCGAGGCCGCGGCGGAAGGCTTCGGCGATCACCAGCAGGCGGTCGGGCGTCGGCCGGGCTAGTTCGGCGACGATCGCCTGGCGATCGTTCTCGTCGCCGCTGACGCCGGGAATGACGATCTCGTTGAGCCCGGTGAGGCCGGTTTCCATGGAGCGCAGCGCCTTCTGCAGGCTCTCGGCGAAGGAGCGGCCGATGGCCATGGCTTCGCCGACCGACTTCATCGAGGTGGTGAGCAGCGGCTCGGCGCCGGGAAACTTCTCGAAGGTGAAGCGCGGCACCTTGGTGACCACGTAGTCGATGGTCGGCTCGAAGGAGGCCGGCGTGACCCCGGTGATGTCGTTCTGCAGCTCATCCAGCGTGTAGCCGACGGCGAGCTTGGCGGCGACCTTGGCGATCGGGAAGCCGGTCGCCTTCGAGGCCAGCGCCGAGGAGCGCGACACGCGCGGGTTCATCTCGATGATGACCAGCCGGCCGTCGGCCGGGTTCACCGCGAACTGCACGTTCGAGCCGCCGGTCTCGACGCCGATCTCGCGCAGCACCGCCATGGAGGCGTTGCGCATCACCTGGTATTCCTTGTCGGTCAGCGTCAGGGCCGGCGCGACGGTAATGGAATCGCCGGTATGCACGCCCATGGGATCGACGTTTTCGATCGAGCAGACGATGATGCAATTGTCCTTGCTGTCGCGCACCACCTCCATCTCGTACTCTTTCCAGCCGAGCACGGATTCCTCGATCAGCACCTCCTTGGTCGGCGAGGCATCCAGGCCGCGGGCGGCGATCTCCTCGAATTCCTCGCGGTTGTAGGCGATGCCGCCGCCCGTGCCGGCCAGGGTGAAGGACGGGCGGATGATGGCCGGCAGGCCGATCTCGGCGAGGCCGGCGCGCGCCTCCTCGAGCGAATGCGCGATGGCGCTCTTCGGCATGTCCAGGCCGATCTTGCGCATCGCCTGGCGGAAGAGGTCGCGGTCTTCGGCCTTGGCGATGGCCTCGCGCGAGGCGCCGATCAGCTTGACACCGTACTTCTCCAGCACGCCGAGCTCGGCGAGCTTCATCGACACGTTGAGCGCCGTCTGGCCGCCCATGGTCGGCAGCAGCGCGTCGGGCCGCTCCTTGGCGATGATCTTGCCGACCATCTCGGGATTGATCGGCTCGATATAGGTGGCGTCGGCCAGATCCGGATCGGTCATGATCGTGGCCGGGTTGGAATTGACCAGGATGATGCGATAGCCCTCGGCGCGCAGCGCCTTGCAGGCCTGCGTGCCGGAATAGTCGAATTCGCAGGCCTGGCCGATGACGATGGGCCCGGCGCCGACGATGAGGATGGAGTTGATGTCGGTGCGCTTAGGCACTCTTCCGCTCCATCAGGGCGACGAAGCGGTCGAAGAGATAGTGGCTGTCCTGCGGCCCCGGCGAGGCCTCCGGATGGTACTGCACCGAGAACACCGGCTTGTCCTTGAGCCGAAGGCCTTCGTTCGACCCGTCGAACAGCGAGACGTGGGTCGCTTCGACCGTCGGCGGCAGGCTTTCCGGCACCACCACGAAACCGTGATTTTGGCTGGTGATCTCGACCTTGCCGGTGGCGAGGTCCTTGACCGGGTGATTGGCGCCGCGATGGCCGCGATCCATCTTCTCGGTGCGCCCGCCCAAGGCCAGCGCCAGCATCTGGTGGCCGAGGCAGATGCCGAAGATCGGCACTTTCGTCTGCAGCAGATCGCGGATGGTCGGCACGGCGTACCGGCCGGTCGCCGCGGGGTCGCCGGGACCGTTGGAGAGGAAGACCCCGTCCGGCTGCTGCGCCATGATCTCCTGCGCCGTGGCGGTTGCCGGCACCACGGTGACGCGGCAGCCGCTCGCCGCCAGGCAGCGGGCGATATTGCGCTTCAATCCATAGTCGACGGCGACGACATGGTGGCGCGGATTGGTGAGCCGGCCGTAGCCCTTGCCGAGGGTCCAGCCGGTTTCGTCCCAGCCGTAGGTCTGCAGGCAGGTGACTTCCTTCGCCAGATCCATGCCTTCGAGGCCGGGCCAGGCGCGCGCCTTCGCCTGCAGCGCGGCGAGGTCGAACTTGCCCTGCGGATCGTGGCACACGACGCCGTTCGGCGCGCCGAGGTCGCGGATGCGCCGGGTCAGCCGGCGCGTGTCCACGCCGCCGATGCCGACGAGGTCGCGATGCCTGAGCCAAGTGTCGAGCGGGCGCAACGCGCGCCAGTTGGCGGGCTCGGTGATGTCGGCGGCCAGCACCAGGCCGCGCGCCGCCGGGGTGATGGTCTCGATATCCTCGTCGTTCGCCCCGACATTGCCGATGTGCGGGAAGGTGAAGGTGATGATCTGGCCGGCATAGGAGGGGTCGGTCAGGATTTCCTGATAGCCGGTCATCGACGTGTTGAAGCAGACTTCGCCGACCGCTTGGCCGGCCGCGCCGACGCCATGCCCCCAGAAATGCGTACCGTCGGCGAGCATCAGGACCGCACTGGCTCCGGTCGGCGGAGGCGCGGCAAACCTCGATTTCGGGTCGCTCATGGGAGGGGCTCCTGGCACCGAACCGGCCGCCGGAGCGGTTGGCTGTGCGCAAAACGCTGCGCAACATAAGCAAACGGCCGGATGGCGTCAAGCCTGCGCGACCGCAGAATTTCATCGCTATTTCAAATAGTTATACAAATAGAATCTTGCCTTCCCGGGACCTGCGGCCTATGATTGCGGTTTCATGCCGCAGCGATTGGTGGGCCATGTTGCGCGAGCGCCTGAACGACGCCCTCAAGGAAGCGATGAAGGCGAAGGACCAGCGCCGCGTCTCGGCGCTGCGCATGATCCTGGCCAAACTCAAGGATTTGGACATAGCCGCGCGCACCGCCGAAAGCCGCGAGGGCATCGGCGAGGGCGCCATCCTGCAGGCGCTGACCGCGATGGTGAAGCAGCGGCGCGAATCGATCGCCTTGTACAAGCAGGGCGGCCGCGCCGATCTGGTCGCCCAGGAGGAAGGCGAGATCGCCGTGATCGAGAGCTTCATGCCGCGTCAGCTCGACGAGACGGAGATCGCGGCGGCGGCCGCTGAGGCCATTGCCGCGGTCGAGGCGAAGAGCGTCAAGGACATGGGCAGGGTCATGGCGGCGCTGAAGGCGCGCTATGCCGGCCAGATGGATTTCGCCAAGGCCGGCGCGGTGGTGAAGCAGTTGCTGGCTTGACGCGCGTCGCCGGAACGCCGCTGATTCCGGCCAGAGAGGGACAGGAGTTTCGCGACACGGCATGGCCTTTCCTCCGCGCTTTCTCGAAGAGCTCCGGGCTCGGCTGATGCTTTCCTCGCTGGTCGCGCGGCGGGTCAGGCTGATCAAGCGCGGGCGCGAATACAGCGGCCTCTGCCCATTCCACAACGAGAAGTCGCCGTCCTTCACCGTCAGCGACGACAAAGGCTTCTTCCACTGCTTCGGCTGCGGCGCCCACGGCGATGCCATCGAGTTCGTGCGGCGCAGCGACGGCCTGAGCTTTCCCGAGGCGGTGGAGGCGCTGGCGAAGGAGGCCGGGC
>DATKQA010000563.1:0-4292 GCA_035523835.1 Candidatus Sulfotelmatobacter sp. | reverse complement strand
GGTGGTGGAATCGATCACGCCCGGCACCAGCGCCATCTCCGCCGGCAGCGGCGTCGTCTTGAAGGCGGCATATTCGTGCTGGTGGCGCGGGTTGGCGAATTCGATCGAGAGCGCGCCGACCCTGGCCTGGATCAAGAGCGGCAGGATCTGCCGCAGCGGGATGTCGTCGAGATGCGGCCCCTCGCGGTTGCCCCAGCAGCAATGCAGCCGCACCGCCGCGCGCGGAATATTCACCAGAGCGGCATTGAGCGCGGCGATATGCATCTCGACCGCGGCGAGGAATTCCGCCTCGCTCTGGTTCTGGAACAGCACCGAACGTTCCATGGCGAGGTCGGGCGCGTCGATCTGCAGCAGGAAGCCGCGGCCGTGGATCAGTTCGTATTCCTTCTGCATCTCGTGCGCCAACGCGAAGACATAGGCCTCGTGGCTGGCGTAATGGGCATTGAGCAGGGTGGTGGCGATGATGCCGGGCGAGGGCGCCGGCACGAAGGCCTCGACGAAGCCCGGCAGCGCCTGCAGCACGCCCGCGAAGCGGTCGAGATCGGCGATGCTGGCGCCGAGGTCGGCGTAGTGGATGGGGCCGATCGCCTGCGGCGCATTCGCCACCTTGGCCCGGCGCGGAAAGCGGGCGCGAAACTGCCGGGCGTAGGCGGGAAAGCGGGCATAGTCGGGCGCCGTGGGGCGCTTCGATTCGCCGCCGAAGCCCGACATGCGCTGCGCCACATAGGTCTGGAAGCCGGGCTTGGATTGCTCGCCGTCGCTGATCACGTCGACCCCGGCGGCGATCTGGCTCGCCACCACGTGCCGCACCGCCTGATCGATCTCGCCCTGCAGGGCGGCAATATCCACGGCCTCGCCATCCTCCTGGCGGATCAAGAGGTCGGTCAGCTTCGGTCCGCGCGGCAGGCTGCCGACATGGGTGGTGAGGATGCGCTGCTCGCTGAGCTTCATGGACGCTTCTCCCTGGACGATCGGTCGAGTGTTTGCCGCATCTTGCCATGCCGCCGGCGACCCGCTGCAGATTCAACGGGCGATCGGCTTATTTCGATTATTTCGTATATTGACATTAATCGAAACTAATGAAGAATGCTGAAATGACTAGGACCGTTGCCTTGGAACAGGCGGCGCCGAGCACCGGGGAAGCGGCGCTGGCGCGTGCTTCGGGCCGCATCCTGGCCTCCGGCGGCGGCTATCTGTCGCTGCACCTGCCGGACCGGCCGCCGACGCGTCTCGATCTGCCGGCGGCGGCCGTGCGCCTGCTGCAGGAGGCGCTCCGCCAGTTGGGCGAGGGGCGGACGGTCCGGGTGCTGGCCGAGCCGCGCGAACTGACCACCCAGCAGGCGGCGGCGGTGCTCGGCGTGTCCCGGCCGTTCCTGGTCAAGCTGCTGGAGACGGGCGAGATGCCATTCCACCGGGTCGGCAGGCACCGGCGCGTGTTGGCGAGCGATCTCGCCGCCTATCGGCAGGGCGTGGAGCGGCAGGGGCGGAAGGTGGAGGATGTCATGCGGTTCGACAGCATCGAGGCGGCCGTTCGCGCCGTCGCTGCCGGGGAGATGGTCATCGTGGTCGACGACGGCGACCGCGAGAACGAGGGCGACCTGATCATGGCGGCGAGCAAGGCGGCGCCGGAACAGGTCGCCTTCATGATCCGCCACACCAGCGGCATTCTCTGCGCGCCGCTGCTGCCGGAGCGCGCCCGCGCGCTGCAGCTCGACCCCATGGTGGCGACCAACAACGCTCCGCTCGGCACCGCCTTCACCGTCTCGGTCGACTACAGCCGGGGCTTGACGACCGGCATCTCGGCGGCGGAACGCACCAACACGGTACGCGCGCTCGCCAACGGCAATGTCATGGCCGGCGATTTCGTCCGGCCGGGCCATGTCTTTCCGCTGATCGCCAAGGAAGGCGGCGTGCTGGTGCGCTCCGGCCATACCGAGGCGACCACCGATCTCTGCACGTTGGCCGGGCTGCCGCCGGTCGGCGTGATCGGCGAACTGGTCAACGACGACGGTTCGGTGAAGCGCCTGCCCGACCTGCTCGCCTTCGCCGCCGAGCACAAGCTCAAGATCGTCTCCATCGCCGATCTCATCGCCTATCGGCGCCAGCGTGAGCGGCTGGTGCAGCGCGTATCGGAATTCGAGGTGGCGACCGAGATCGGCACCGCCCGGGCCATCGCCTATGCCACGCCCTTCGATACGGTGCAGCATCTGGCGCTGGTGTTCGGCGATGTCGCCGGCGGCGGCGCGGTGCCGGTGCGCATGCATCGCGAGGAGCTGATCGGCGATGTGTTCGGCCGGCGCGGCGGCACGGCGCTCATCTCGCGCGCGCTGGCGCGCATCAAGGCGGCCGGCGCCGGCGCCGTGGTCTACCTCCGCGAGGGCGCCGCCGGGGTCACCGCGCCGACGCTCCGGGAGCAGGCCGCGGGCAAGGGCGCGAGCGGCAGCGAGCAGGCGCGCGACCGGCATTGGCGCGAGATCGGCATCGGCGCGCAGATCCTGCGCGATCTCGGCATCTCCTCGATCACGCTGCTGACGGCGAACCCGACCCGCTATGTCGGCCTGGCCGGCTTCGAGATCGCCATCGCCGGCACCGAACGGCTGGATTCCCGGGGCATGCCGATGACGCCCTGAGCGTTGCTCCCCCTGGCGCGAGCGTCTAGATTGCGCCGGTAGCCGGGGGGAAACGATGCATCTGGAAAAGGCCATCAATATCGAGGACATGCACCGGGCGGCGAAGCGCCGGCTGCCGCGCATCGCATTCGATTTCATCGAAGGCGGGCTGGAGGACGAGCACGGCCTGACCCGCAACATCGAGGGCTTCCTGCGCCATCGCCTGGTGCCGCGCTACCTGGTCGATGTCGACAAGATCGATCAGACCGCGACGCTGTTCGGCCGCACCTATGCCAGCCCCTTCGGCATCGGCCCGACCGGGCTTGCCGCGCTGTTCCGCCCCGGCGCCGACCTGATGCTGGCGGAAGCGGCGCGCGACGCCAACATCCCCTTCGTCATGTCCGGCACCAGCACGGCCTCGATCGAGGCGCTGGCCAAGGTCGCCCCCGAGCACGGCTGGTACCAGCTTTACGGTGCGCGCGACCGGAAGATTTCCGAAGACCTGATCCGGCGCACGCGCGAGGCCGGCCTCGGCACGCTGATGCTCACCGTCGACGTGCCGGTCTCCGGCAAGCGCGAGCGCAACATCCGCAACGGGCTGCGCCGCCCCATGCGCATGACGGCCTCGTCCTATCTCGAGGCGCTGCGCCATCCGGCCTGGATCGTCGAGTATCTGCGCAACGGCGGCACGCCGATGTTCGAGAACTGGAAGCCCTATGCGCGTCCCGGCGCCAGCGCCGACGAGGTCGCCGATCTCGTCGGCCAGCAGACGCCGGCCTCCGACCAGACCTGGCGCGATTTCGAAACCTTCCGCCGGCTGTGGCCGCGCAAGCTGGTGATCAAGGGCATCATGCATCCGGCGGACGCGCTGCGCGCCATCGAGCTCGGCGTCGACGGCATCGTCGTCTCCAACCACGGCGGCAGGCAGCTCGACCGTTCGCCCTCGGCGGTCGAGGTATTTCCCGGCATTCGCGACGCGGTCGGCGACAAGGTGCCGCTGATGCTCGACAGCGGCGTGCGCCGCGGCGCCGATGCGCTGATCGGCTGGGCGCTCGGCGCGCGCTTCATCTTCGTCGGCCGTGCCACGCTCTATGGTGCCGCCGCCTTCGGCCTGGCCGGCGCGAGGAAGGCGATCGCCATCCTGCAGAACGAGATCGAGCTCAACATGAAGCAGATCGGCTGTCCGAGCCTCGCCACGCTCGGTCCCGATTTCCTCTGGCAGGACGAGCCGATTTATCCGTCGAACCGGCGCTGAGCCTGCCGGCGGCTGCGGCCATGCGATTCACTTCATCGTGAACGGCGGTGTTCGGGCAGGCGTGCGGCTGGTCAAAGGGCGTCGGTGCCGTCACTCTCACGCCATGGATCGATGGCAAGCGATACGAAGCCTGCGCCGCGCCAGGCTGATGCTGACGCTCCTGGTCGTGGCCGCCGGGATCGGCGGCTGCAAGACGACGCAGGTTGATCGCAGCTTCGACATACCCGCCTGGTGCGAGCCGAAAGGCTGTCCCAAGGGCGGCGGCGGCCTCTGACGGGGCCGGCGGTCGCTTTGGCGGGCGATTGTTCACGGCAATGTGAGAGGCCTGCTGCCGCCGCAAGTCTAGGCAAATCCTGCCGGCCGCTGCTCCATCCGCCGGCAGTGACCGTCGGCACGGCCGGGCGGATTTGCATACTCCTTGCGGCGGA
>DATKQA010000562.1:0-4565 GCA_035523835.1 Candidatus Sulfotelmatobacter sp. | reverse complement strand
CATACCGTCTTCGGCTTCGGCGCCCGCGTGGCCGGCGGCAACATCCGCGCCGCACGCATGGTCGGCCTGCCGGTCGGCCGCCTGGTGCTGATCACCTGCTTCCTCGGCGGCGCCGCCGCCGGCCTCGCCGGCATGGTCGAGGTGGCGGCGGTGCAGGAACGCGCCAACGCGTCGCTGATCGCCGGCTACGGCTATGCCGGCATCCTCGTGTCCTTCCTCGCCCGGCACAATCCGCTGGCGATCGTTCCCGTGGCGATCCTGCTCGGCGGCATCGGCGCCAGCGGCGGCCTGCTGCAACGCCACCTCGGCCTGCCCGATGCGGCGACCCTGGTGCTGCAAGGCATCATCTTCGTCGTCATCCTGGCCAGCGAAACCCTCTATGGACGTTTTGCCCTGTTCGCGCCAAAGCCCGCGGCCCGGCAATGAGCGGCGATGCTCTCGGCCTCTGGGGCGTGCCGCTCGCCATCTTCGGCGGTGCGGTCCGGGTCAGCACGCCCTTCCTCTTCGTCAGCCTCGGCGAATGCATCACCGAAAAGAGCGGGCGGATCAATCTCGGCCTGGAGGGCACGCTGGTCATGGGCGCCATGAGCGCCTATGCCATCTCCTACTACAGCGGCTCGCCCTGGCTCGGCGTGCTGGCCGCCGGCTTCGTCGGCGTCGGCTTCGGCCTCATGCATGCGCTGATCTGCAGCTTGCGGCGGGTCAACGACATCGCCGTCGGCATTGCCATCATGCTGTTCGGCATCGGCCTCGCCTTCTATCTCGGCAAGCCCTTCATCCAGCCGCAGGCGCCGCAACTGCCCTCGATCAACTTCGGCTGGTGGAGCGGGGTGCCCCAGGTGCAGGCGGCGCTGAAGATCAACGTGCTGTTCCTGGCCGGCATCGCCCTCGCGCCGCTGCTCCTGTGGGCGTTCAGGACCACCCGCTGGGGCCTCGTGCTGCGCACCGTCGGCGAAAGCGCCGAGGCGGCACGCGCACTCGGCTATCCCGTCATTCCCGTGCGCATCATGGCGACCTGCGTCGGTGGCTTTCTCGGCGGCGTGGGCGGCTCTTTCCTGTCGCTCTATTATCCCGGAAGCTGGAACGAGCGGCTGTCAAGCGGCCAGGGCATCACCGCGGTGGCGCTGGTCATTTTCGCCCGCTGGAACCCGATGCTCTGCTTCTACGCCTCGCTGCTCTTCGGCGGCGCCGGCGCACTCGGACCGTCCCTGCAATCGGTCGGCGTCACCCACGGCTACTATCTCTTCAACGCCACGCCCTACATCCTGACGCTGCTGATCATGGTCATCACCTGCTCGCGCAAGCGGACCCTGATCGGCGCACCGGCAGAATTGAGCATCACCAAATAGCCTGCAGCGGAATCCCGTCATGCCCGAACGCTTCGTCGCCGCCGACCCCTATCCCTGGCCCTACAACGGCGACCTCCGCCCGGCGAACACCGCCCTCGTCGTCATCGACATGCAGACGGATTTCTGCGGCATCGGCGGCTATGTCGACCGCATGGGCTATGATCTTTCGCTGACCCGCGCGCCGATCGAGCCGATCAAGAAGGTGCTGGCGGCCTTTCGCGGCGGCGGCTATCACGTCTTCCATACGCGCGAGGGCCATCGTCCCGACCTGGCCGACCTGCCCGCGAACAAGCGCTGGCGCTCCCGGCGCATCGGCGCCGGCATCGGCGATCCCGGCCCCTGCGGCCGCATCCTGGTGCGCGGCGAGGCCGGCTGGGAGATCATCCCCGACCTGGCGCCGCTCGCCGGCGAAACGGTGATCGACAAGCCCGGCAAGGGTTCATTCTGCGCCACCGATCTGGAGTTGATCCTCAGGCTGCGCGGCATCGAGAACATCGTGCTGACCGGCATCACCACCGATGTCTGCGTCCACACCACCATGCGTGAGGCCAACGATCGCGGCTTCGAATGCCTGCTGCTGGAGGATTGCTGCGGCGCCACCGATCGCGGCAATCATGACCATGCCATCAAGATGGTCAAGATGCAGGGCGGCGTGTTCGGCTCGGTGGCCGATGCCGGCAAGCTGCTGGCGGCGCTGGCATGACCGATCCCGTCAGCGGGCGTGCCATCGAGCTCGAGGTCGCCGGGATGACCAAGCATTTCGGCAGCAATCATGCCCTGACCGATGTCAGCATGCGGGTGCGGCGCGGCAGCGTGCACGCCCTCCTCGGCGAGA
This sequence comes from Candidatus Sulfotelmatobacter sp., assembly GCA_035523835.1. Lineage (GTDB taxonomy): Bacteria > Pseudomonadota > Alphaproteobacteria > Ferrovibrionales > Ferrovibrionaceae > DASQHM01. Next base: position 2,381 of record DATKQA010000562.1, on the reverse strand, counting down.
ACGGCGCCGGCAAAAGCACGCTCGTGAAGTGCATCATGGGTTTCTATCGCGCCGACAGCGGCGACGTGATCGTCGATCAGCGCGAGCGCGAGATCGCCAACCCGCGCGACGCCCACGCTCTCGGTCTCGGCATGGTCTATCAGCACTTCACCCTGGTCGCCAACATGACCGTGGCGGAGAACCTGGTGCTGGCGCGCGCCCACCTGCCGGGCGTCATCGACTGGCGTCGGGAGCGCGAGCATCTGGCCGAGTTCCTGGTCCGCATGCCTTTCGCCGTGCCGCTCGAAGCCACGGTCGCTTCGCTCGCCGCCGGAGAGAAGCAGAAGGTCGAGATTCTGAAGCAGATCTATCTGCAACGGCGCTTCCTGATCCTGGACGAGCCGACCTCGGTGCTCACCCCGCAGGAAGCGGATGAAATCCTCGGCCTGCTGCGCGACATGGCGAAGGCAGGCCAGCTCACCATCCTGATGATCACCCACAAGTTTCGCGAGGTTCTGGCCTTCACCGACGAGGTCACGGTGCTGCGTCGCGGCCGGCTGGCGGGCAGCGGCAAGCCGACCGTGCTTGGCGCCGATGCCATGGCGCAGATGATGGTCGGCAGCCAGGAGATTCCGCCGCCGGCCACGCGCTCCGGCAGCCCCACCGAGCCGCGGCTCGAACTGCATGGCCTTTGCGCCGACGACGACATCGGCGAGCCCATCGTCAGGGGCGTCGACCTGACCGTTCGCACCGGCGAGATCGTCGGCATCGCCGGGGTGTCCGGCAACGGCCAGCGTCAGTTGGTCGAGGTCCTGGCCGGCCAGCGCGAGGCGACGGGGGGCGAGATCCGCATTCACGGCGCGCCCTACCACGGTAGCCGGGCGGAGATGCGCGCGCACCGCCTGGCCTGCCTGCCGGAAGAGCCGCTGCGCTCGGCCTGTGTGCCGCAAATGAGCGTCGAGGAGAACCTGGCGCTTCGGGTGTTCGACGAGCCGCCCTATGCCAGCGCCGGCTGGTGGCTGCATCGGGCGCCCTTCCGACGCGTTGCCGACGATCTCATTCAGCGCTATCGGGTGAGAACGGTGGGGCCCGATGCCGCGATTGCCACCTTGTCGGGCGGCAACGTGCAGCGCGCGGTGCTGGCGCGCGAACTGAGCGCCGAGGTCAATGTCCTGGTGGTCGCCAATCCCTGCTTCGGCCTCGACTTCGCCGCCGTCGCCGAAATCCGCCGCCAGATCATGGCCGCCCGCAATCGCGGCGCGGCGGTGCTGCTGGTCAGCGAAGACCTGGACGAGATATTCGAACTGGCCGATCGCATCCTGGTGATTTCAGGCGGCCATTTCGTCTATGAAACGCCGGTCGAGGCCGCCGACCGGCTGGTCATCGGCCGGCACATGGCGGGACACTGAGAGCGGCCCTTCTCACCACCGGTTTTCCGCCAGCAGCGAGACATGCGCCGCCACCACCCGCCAGCCCGCGGCCGTCCGCATCCAGGTCTGGCTTTGCCGCCCGGTCATGCCGCTGCTCTCGCGCTGGAATTCGCAATTGGCGGTGGCGAAATCGCTGCCGTAGGTGGTGATTTCGACGCGCAGCAAGCGGCGGCGGACGCCGGCGGGCGAGCGGGCGGCGCGGAAACTGGCGATCGCCTCATAACCGTAGAGATTCTCGCCGGTGCCGTAGCGCAGCGTATGCGGGCTGTTCCAGAACAGTTCGTCCAGCACCGTCACATCGTTCTCGTTCAAGGCCGCCTCGTAGCGCATGAAGGCGGCCCGCACTTCGACGACGACATCGGCGCGGTTGATTTCCATGGCCTCCCCCATGTCAGGCGACCGGCGCCGCGGCGACGCCGGCCACCGCCAGCGCGGCGCCGACGCGCAGCACCGCCTGCTCGTTATAGGGCGCGGCAATGAGCTGCACGCCGATCGGCAATCCCTCGGGCCGCGCCACCGGCACCGCCAGCACCGGCAGGCCGGCGAAGGAGATCGGCTGGGTGAACATGCCGATATTGGGTCGCTTCGCCATCTCCACTCCGGCGAGCACGATGCTATCGGTGCCGACCGGCGGCGCCACGCACGGCGTCGCCGGCGCGACGATGACATCGACCTCGCGGAACAATGCCGCCAGACGCGCGCAATACCAGCGCCGGAAGCGCTGCGCCTGCAGGTACCAGCTTGCCGGCACCAGGGCCCCGGCAAGAAAGCGATCGCGCGTCAGCGGGTCGAAATCTCCCGGCCGCCGCTTAAGATCCGCGAGATGCAGGTTGGCGCCCTCACTCGCCGTAATGATGAACGCCGCCGCCCTCGCCCGCGCCGCTTCGGGAATGACCACCTCGCGCCGCACGTCGAGCGCGGTGGCGACGCGATGGACGGCATCATAGGCGTCCGGCTCGGCGCCGCGGGAAA
>DATKQA010000561.1:0-5620 GCA_035523835.1 Candidatus Sulfotelmatobacter sp. | reverse complement strand
GCGGTTTCGCGCGCCGAGGCGCGGCCGCCGCCGCGATAGTCGCGAATGCCGTATTTCGACCAATATGTATAGTCGGCGTGGCCGGGGCGGAACTTGTCCTTGATCTCGCCGTAGTCCTTCGAGCGCTGATCCACGTTGTCGATCTGCAGGCTGATCGGCGTGCCGGTGGTCAGCCCTTCGAATGTCCCCGACAGGATGCGCACCTCGTCGGGCTCGCGTCGCTGCGTGGTGAAGCGCGACTGGCCGGGCCTGCGCCGGTCCAGCCAGTGCTGGATGTCGGCCTCCGTCAGGGGAATTCTCGGCGGCGTTCCGTCGACGATGCAGCCGATCGCCGGACCGTGGCTTTCGCCCCAGGTGGTGACGCGGAAGAGATGGCCGAAACTGTTATGCGACATGGCGGCCCCATCGCGCGCCGGCGGCGGCCTCAGATGGTGGCGATATCAGGCGCATCCACCGCCTTCATGCCGACCACGTGATAGCCGGCGTCGACATGCAGGATTTCGCCGGTGACGCCGCGGCCGAGATCGCTCAACAGCAGCATCGCCGCGCCGCCGACGTCGTCGATGCTGACGTTGCGCTTGAGCGGCGAGTTGTACTCGTTCCATTTGAGAATATAGCGGAAGTCGCCGATGCCGCCGGCCGCGGCGAGCGTCTTGATCGGCCCGGCGGAGATGGCATTGACGCGGATGCCCTTGCCGCCGAGGTCGACGGCGAGATAGCGCACGCTCGCCTCGAGCGCCGCCTTGGCGACGCCCATGACATTGTAGTGCGGCACCACCTTCTCGGAGCCGTAATAGGTGAGCGTGAGCAGGCTGCCGCCGTCCTGCATCAGCGGCTCGGCGCGGCGGCAGAGCGCGGTGAAGGAGTAGCAGGAGATGTTGAGCGACATGGCGAAGTTTTCCGCCGTCGTGTCGACATAGCGGCCCTTCAGCGCGTCCTTGTCGGAATAGGCGATGGCATGCACCAGGAAATCGAGCTTGCCCCAGGCGCTTTCCAGGCCGGCGAAGACCGCGTCGATGGAGGCGTTGTCGGTGACGTCGCAGGGGAAGGTGAGCTTGGCGCCGAGCTGCTCGGCGAGCGGCACCACCCGCTTCTTCAGCGCATCGCCCTGGTAGGTCAGAGCCAGCTCAGCGCCATGGCTTGCCGCCGCCTTGGCAATGCCCCAGGCCAGCGAACGTTCATTGGCGACACCCAGGATCAGGCCGCGGCGGCCGGCCAGCAGCGGTTGGCGGTCGATCATGAATGTCCCCGGATCCCGATCATGATGCTAAGTGGCCGGCATCCTACACCAAAGGGCGAAACGGTCAAAGCTGGCCAGAGCCAAGGAAAATCACGCATTTTCGGCTGTTCGGCAGGTGCGTATGATCGCTCGCCGGGGACTGTTCCGAGGGGGCGGCGGGTGCTGAATCGGCGGAAGCTGCGTCGTTTGGCCATCATAGCGGCGCGCTTCCTGCGCTACGCGGTCGTGCGCTTTTTTGCCGATCGCTGTCCGCAGGTCGCGGCGGCGCTGAGCTTCACCACCATCCTGGCGGCGATACCGCTCGGGGCGGTCGGGCTGTCGCTGGTGACCAGGCTGCCGCTGGTGCCGGCGCTGCGCAGCGAGGTGCAGCATTTCGTGCTGGCGAACTTCGTGCCCGAGGTCGGCGCCACCGTCGACAGGATCGTCGACAACCTCACCGCCAATGCCGGCAAGCTGACCGCCTTCGGCCTGATCGGCGTGGTCATACCGGCCTTCTTCGCCACCATCACCGTGCAGCGCGCGTTCGACCAGATCTGGCGCGTGCGAGCGGCCGGCTTCGTGGCGGTGCGCGCGCTGATCCTGCTGGTCGTCCTCTGCATCGGGCCGGAACTGGTGGGCTTCGGCCTGCTGGTGCCGGAATATCTGCTGCGGCTGGCCGTCGCCGGCGGCTTCGGTCCGTGGATCGAGCGCTTCGCCTGGACCCTGGCGCTCGCGCCGCCGGCCCTGGAGACCATCGGCCTTGCCCTGGTCTTTGTCCTGCTGCCGCGGCGGCGCGTGCTGCTGCGCGAGGCGCTGTCCGGCGCCGTGGTGGCAACCGTGCTGCTCGAAGCCGCCAAGTTCGCCTTCGCGCGCTACGTCGCCGGCTTCGCCCAATACCAGGCGATCTACGGCGCGCTCTCCTTCTTTCCGGCGCTGCTGCTCTGGATCTACCTGGCCTGGCTCGCCGTGCTGTTCGGCGCCGTGGTTGCCGCCTCGCTCTCGGTGCTGCGTGGCGCGGCGGTCAGTCGACGGTGAAGCGGTCGCGCAGGCCCTTGCTGCTGCCGTTCCACCCTTTGACGAAGCGTTCGAGCTCGGCGTCCGGCGCCTCGGGCAGCACGATCTTGAGCTTCACATATTGATCGCCGCGCTTGCCGGCGGCGGCACGGTCGGCAATGCCCTTGCCCTTCAGGCGGAGCGTGGAGCCGGTGTTCGACCCCTTGGGCACGGTCAGGCTCACCATGCCGTCGATGGTCGGCACCTCGATCTTGCCGCCGAGCACGGCCTCGCCGAGCCCGACGGGGAGCTCGACCTGGACGTCGTGGCCTTTGCGGACGAAGAAGGGGTGCGGCTCGATCTGCACCTCGATGAGCGCGTCGCCGGCGGCGCCGCCGCCTTCGCCCGGCTCGCCCTGACCCTTGAGCCGGATCTGCTGGCCTTCCTCGATGCCGGCGGGAATCTTCACGTCGAGCGTCTTGCCGCCGGGCAGGTTCAGCCGCTTGGTGCCGCCGCGCGCCGCTTCGAGAAAACTGACCGTCAGGGCGTATTTGAGGTCGGCGCCGCGGGCGCGGAAACCGCGCTGGCCGCCGCCGCGGCGGAAGCTGCCGAACAGGTCGGCGAAAATGTCTTCCGCGCCCGGCCCGGGGTCGAAGCCGGCCGTGGTGCGGCCGGCATTGGCATAGGCGCGGTGGAAGCCGGCCGTCGGGCCGCGCTCGGTGCCGCTGGCATCGATCTCGCCGCGGTCGAAGCGGGCGCGCAGCTTCTCGTCGCCGAGAATATGGTGCGCGGCGGAAACCTCCTTGAAGCGCTCGGCGATACGCGTGTTGCCCGCGTTCTTGTCCGGATGCAGTTGCTTGGCCAGCTTGCGATAGGCCTTCTTGATCTCGTCCTGTGTGGCGTCCCGTGCCACACCGAGCACGGAATAGGGGTCCTTCATCTCCAGCTCGCATCTGCTTGTGTCATGATTCCGACGGTCCGACCTATAGATAGTGGTAGCCGACCTCGATTAAAGAGTCTCCCCGCAGCGGCCGATCCAGGCGAGCGGCCGCCGCTCACGGACGGCCGCTTTGTTGCGGCGCAGTGGGATCGTCATCGATCGGATGGCCGGCCTTGGGATTGGTGGAGAACGCGGTGCCGAGGGCATGCAGCACGCCGTCGCCGAAGGACTCCTCGCCGTCCGTCGGCGGCGCTTTGCCGGCCGAGGTCGACGCCACCGGTGCCGGACCGACCGCCGGGGCCGGCGCGGCACGGGGCGGGGGCGCGGCCGGCGCCGGTGGCGTTGGCGGGTTGCCGGCAGCTTTGACGGGCGGTTTGTCGTCGTCGCCGAATATGTTGCCGAGGAAGCCGAAGAGGCCGCCGTCGTCCTTTGCCGCTGCCTTCTCCGCGTTGGCTGGCGCGGGCGGCGGCTTCGCCGCCAGCGGCACCTCGGCGGACGGCTTGGCGGCCTGACCGGACGGTGCATCCCGCGACGGCTCGTCGAGGGTGGTCACCGGCTCCCGTTGCACCAGTTCCGACAGTTTCTGCAGGGCATGGGGTTCGCCGGCACGGGCCGCCAGATTGTACCAGCCGAGCGCCTTGGCATCGCTTCGTTCGACGCCGAGGCCATGCTCGTAGAGGAGCCCGAGGTTGTATTGCGCGACCGCCAGGCCGTGGCGCGCGGCCAGCCCGAACCAGCGGGCGGCTTCGGCGTAGTTCTGCGGCACGCCTTCGCCGGAGAGGTAGAGTGCACCGAGATTGGCCTGCGCCCGGTCGAGGCCGGCATCCGCCGCCCGCCGATACCATTCCGCCGCCTTGGCCGGGTTCTTCTCCGTGCCCTGGCCGAAGCGATAGAGCTGCCCGACGTTGCGCATGGCGGCGACATCGCCCTGCTCGGCCAGGCGCGCCCATTCCTTGAAGGCGGCGGCATAGTCGCCGGCGTCATAGGCCTTGATCGCCGCCTGGAAATCGGCCTGGGCGGGGGCAACGGCCGCCAGCAGCCACAGCGCGGCACCGGCCACCGGCGGCACCAGGCGCTTCAGGGACGATGGGCGGGCGGGGTCCGTCAGCGGACGATCTTCCGTGAGCCATCCGGCGCAAAGCCGGCATCGGTGCAAGCGACAGGCATCGGCCGGTACTATATCGAAGGCTGTGACTCCCCGGCAAGCTGCGTGCCGGAACGCGGCGCGCCTCGCCGTCCGGCACGCCGCGCCATTGTGAGCAGGTGGCGGCCCCGGTAAAATCGCCGCCAATGCCGCCGACAATCTTGGCATTGCCTGCCGGTCGGTCCTACTAGGACGGGGTTCTCAGATGTCGATCGTGGAGCAGACCGACCCGATCGTTCTCTTCGCCGCCTGGCTGGAAGAAGCCAAGGCGAGCGAACCGAACGATCCCAATGCCATGGCTCTGGCGACGGCATCGCCGGACGGCCAGCCGGCGGTGCGCATGGTGCTGCTCAAGGGCGTCGACGGCAGCGGCTTCGTCTTCTACACCAACGTCGAAAGCCAGAAGGGGCGGGAGCTCACCGCCAATCCGAAGGCGGCGCTGTGCCTGCACTGGAAGAGCCTGCGGCGGCAGGTCCGTGTCGAGGGCACGATCGGACCTGTAACCGACGGAGAAGCGGATGCCTATTTCGCCAGCCGGCCGCGTGACAGCCAGATCGGCGCCTGGGCGTCGCAGCAGTCCCGCCCCATGGCCGGCCGTTTCGACCTGGAGAAGGCGGTCGCCTATTACGCGGCCAAGTTCGCCATCGCCCGCGTGCCGCGGCCGCCCTATTGGTCCGGCTTCCGGCTGACCCCGGCCCGCATCGAGTTCTGGCAGGATCGACCCTTCCGCCTGCACGACCGGCTGGTCTATAGCCGGGGCGAGGGGGCGGCATGGACCACCGAGAAACTCTTTCCGTGATCGACCGATGACGGCGGCGACGGACAGCGCCATGGCGGACATGAGCGCCGGCAGGCATCGCCTGATGCGCCTGGCCACCTATGCCTCGCTCCTGGTGGCGCTGGTGCTGATCGGCGCCAAGGTCTTCGCCTGGCTCGGCACCGATTCCGTCGCCATGCTGAGTTCGCTGGTCGATTCCATGCTCGACGCCGTCGCCTCGCTGCTCAATCTGTTCGCCGTGCGCCAGGCGCTCGCCCCGGCCGATGCCGAGCATCGCTTCGGCCACGGCAAGGCCGAGCCGCTCGCCGGGCTTGGCCAGGCCGCCTTCATCGCCGGCTCCGCCGTGTTCCTGCTGTTCCAGGCGGCCAACCGGCTGCTGCATCCGCAGGCCGTGACCGACGGATCGGTCGGCATCATGGTGAGCCTCATCTCCATCGTGCTGACCTTGCTCCTGGTGCTGTTCCAGCGCTTCGTGGTGCGGCGCACCGGCTCCATGGCGATCGGGGCGGATGCGCTGCATTACCTGTCCGACCTGATGAGCAACCT
>DATKQA010000560.1:0-2293 GCA_035523835.1 Candidatus Sulfotelmatobacter sp. | reverse complement strand
GCGAGCGATTTCTTCGAGCTTCCCCAAAAACCCGTTTGCATTGTCCCGCGCGCCGCGCCGTGCCTCTGGTTTCGTTATGGTTGATTGCAACGCGGGCGCCGCCGTCGTGGTTCTGCTACTCCCAATGTCCGATCAATAATGGTAGGCGCGGGAACGGAATCGAACCGCCGACCTCCTGGAGGTAAACCAGGCGCTCTGCCACTGAGCTACGCGCCTATAGGGCGGATCGCCACGCGCCGTCGGGACGCGTGGCAACCGGGCGAATACTAGCATCCGGGCGGGTGGCGATGAATAGCGGAATGCGGCGACATCGCCCGCCGCGGCCGCCCGTGCGGCGCAGCAACCGGCGATGGCAGGGTTTGCCGGGGCGGCGAAAATTCCGCGCGGTCAGGCACCGGCGAACAGGCGCTGGCCGACGAACTCGCCTTCGCCGACGCCGCCGGGGCAGGCGAAAAGGCCGCCGCCGACATGGGTGACGAACTGGTTCAGCATGTCGAGCTTCGCCATGTTGGCGAAGATCTTGACGAAGCCGGCCCGCGGATCGCGCTGGTAGCACAGGAACAGGAGGCCGGCGTCGTACTCCAGCCCCTGGCGCCACGGCGGCCAGCGCTCGGCGGTGACGCTGGTGCCGTCGTTGTAGGAATAGCCGCGGCGGAGAATCTGCGCGCCGTCGTTGCTCGCCGCCGTCGCCAGCCTGACGTGGGCATTCTCGGCGATGACCGGGTTGCCGTCCTTGTCGACGGCCGCGAGGTTCAGCGGCTCGAACTCATGTTTGCCGCCGATGCCGGCGCCGGAATATTTGTGCCGGCCGATGGTCTGTTCCTGGAACCCGACCGGCGTCTGATCCCAGTGTTCAAGGGCGATGCGGATCTTGCGCACCACCAGATAGCTGCCGTTGCGCAGCCACGCCGGCGCCTCGTCGCCGGCCCAGACCACCTGGTCCAGCGCCGCCGGCCGTTGCGTGCCGTCCTTGAAGCCCAGGAGATTGCGCGGCGTCGCGCCGGCCGCCGAAGGCGCCAGAAAGCCGGTCTGCGTCCAGCGGATCTGCGCCACGCCATGCGCCACGCGCGCGAGCTGGCGCACCGCATGGAAGGCGACTTGCGGATCGTCGGCGCAGGCCTGCACCGAGAGATCACCGCCGGTATTGGCCGCCACCAGTTGATCGCCGTTGAATTTCGGCAGATCGACCAGCGCTTCGGGCCGGCGCGCGGCGAGGCCATAGCGATCCACGCCGTCCTTGCTGAACAGGCCCGGGCCGAAGCCGAAGGTCACGGTCAGCCGGGCCGCCGGCAGGCCGAGGGCCTCGCCGGAATCGCCGGCGCTTTTCGACGGGTCGGGCGCCGAATAGGCATCATCGTTGTTCGCCGCCGCGGCATCGCTGACCAGCACCGGCTTCAGTCCGCCCTCGAGCGGCTGCGCCGTCTGGCCGCGCGCCATGCGCGCCGCGGCGGCGGTCCAGGCCTGCAGCAGCGCGATCACCTCGCCGCGCTGCCTGGTCAGCAGATCGAAGGCGGCGAAATAGGTGTGCGTCTGCTGCGGCGTCGCGATGCCGGCCTGGTGCTTGCCGAAGAACGGTTCCACCGCCGGCCTGTCGCGAGCGGTCGCGCCGGGCTTCGGCGCCTCGACCGTGGCGGCGACGGCGGGCGCAGCAAGGCCGCTGCCGGCGGCAGCCGCCAAGCCGCCCGCCGCGGCCAGGAAACCGCGGCGGGTCGCATAGGGACATTTCCTTTCGTCGCTATCGCTCATCGCGCCAAGACAACGCCGTTGATCTCATCCTCGACATAGTAGAAGCCCTTGCCATCCGGCGTCATGGCGATGCCGAAGAGATCGCCGCTGCCGGGCGGGTTCTGCGCCTGGTTCGCATCGATCCACTGCGCGCCAAGCTGCTTGCCGGTGGTCGGATCGATTTCCACTACCTGCCCGTTTTTCGAATTGCAAGTCAGAAGGTGTCCGTTCGGCGTCATGACCAGCGCCAGCGGCCGCTTGAGCATGCCGTCCTTGGTGACCTCGCGCCCGGTGCCGGCGCTGCCGGTGCGCGTCGCCGCGTCGGCGATGGCGACGATGCGATTGCCGAGCGCGTCGGAAATATAAAGCGTGGCATTGTCGGGACTGAGTGCGAGCCCGGTCGGCCCGGTCATGAAGACGTCGCGGTCGGCACGCTGGCCGAAGCCGTCGGCCACCACGGTCTTGCCGGTGACCACCGGCGGCTTGCCTTCGGGGATCGAGAAATCAACGCGCAGCACGGTCGCCTTGCTCACCGTGACCGGGAAGCCGGTGGCGGAATCGCGCACGT
>DATKQA010000559.1:0-2045 GCA_035523835.1 Candidatus Sulfotelmatobacter sp. | reverse complement strand
CATCGCGAAGATCGAATCGAAATCGTTGGCGGTGACGACCAGCGCCCGCTCGGCGTGCTGCAGCGGGGACGCGAAGCCGCCGCACACCACGTCGCCGAGCACGTCGAACACCACCACGTCGGTGTCGTCGAGCAGGTGGTGCTGCTTCAGCAGCTTGACCGTCTGGCCGACGACGTAGCCGCCGCAGCCGGTGCCGGCGGGCGGGCCGCCGGCCTCGACGCACAGCACGCCGCCATAGCCTTCGTAGACGAAATCCTCGGCGCGCAGCTCCTCGGCGTGGAAATCCACCGATTCGAGCACGTCGATCACCGTCGGCACCAGCCGCTTGGTGAGCGTGAAGGTCGAATCGTGCTTCGGATCGCAGCCGATCTGCAGCACCCGCCGGCCGAGCCGGGCGAAGGCGACGGAGAGGTTCGAGGAGGTCGTGCTCTTGCCGATGCCGCCCTTGCCGTAGACGGCGAACACCTTGGCGCGTCCGATCGCGAGGGCGGGATCCATCCGCACCTGGACGCTGCCTTCGCCGTCCTCGTGGCGTCGCCTGTCGATCAGTGTCGCGCTCATGCTGCCGCCTCCACGCCGACGCCTTCCAGCCGGTCTTCGAGATCCTCGCCAGCGCGCCGCAGGCTCTCCAGCGTCGCCGCGTCGGGCGACCAGTAGCGCCGCTCCTGCGCCTCGAGCAGCCGGTTGGCGATGCGCGCCGACGCGGCCGGATTGAGCCGCGCCAGGCGATCGCGCATCGCCGCGTCGAGCAGGTAGGTCTCCGCCAGGGTCTGATAGACCCACGGCGCCACCTGGCCGGTGGTGGCGGACCAGCCCAGCGTATTGCTGACATGCGACTCGATGTGGCGCACGCCCTCGCGGCCATGCGCGAGCAGCGGCTCGTACCAGCCCGGGTTGAGCGTGCGCGTGCGGGTCTCCAGCGCCACCTGCTCGGTGAGGCTGCGCACCTTGCCGGCGCCGGTCGTCTGGTCGCCGATATAGACGGGCTGCATTGCGCCCCGCGCGCGCCCGACGGCGCGGCTGATGCCGCCGAGCGAATCGAAATAATGGTCGATCGTGGTGACGCCGAGCTCGACCGAATCGAGGTTCTGGTACGTCGCGTCGACCTGGCGCAGCAGGTGCGCCAGCACCCGCTCCTGCCGCTGCGGCCGGCCGCGCACGCCATAGGCGAAGCCCTTGCGGCGCACGAAGGCCTCGGCGAGCTCGGCCTCGTCCTGCCAGCCGCCATGGTCGAGCATCAGGTTCACGTTGGCGCCGTAGGCGGCGTCGGCGTTGCCGAAGATCCGCAGGCTCGCCTGCTCGAGGTCGCCGCCATGCACGGCCATGAAGGCGCGGGCGTGCTTGCGGATGAAGTTCTGCTCGTCCGGCTCCTCGGCGCCGGCGGCGAGCAGCGCCGCTTCGGCGAGCAGCCGCGTCTGCATCGGCAGCAGGTCGCGGAAGATGCCCGAGAGCGTGATCAGCACGTCGATGCGCGGCCGCCCCAGTTGCGCCAGCGGCAGCAGCGCGGCGCCGCACAGCCGGCCGTAGCTGTCCAGCCGCGGCGCGGCGCCGATCAGCCACAGCGCCTGCGCGATCGGGCCGCCCTCGGTCTTGATGTTGTCGCTGCCCCAGAGCACGAGCGCCACCGTCTCGGGCAGCGTGCCGCCATCGGCGCGGCAGCGCGCCAGCAGCCGCTCCGCCTGCGCCGCGCCGTCCTGCATCGCAAACGTGCTCGGGATGCGGAACGGGTCGAAGCCATGCAGATTGCGCCCGGTCGGCAGTACGTCCGCATTGCGCAGCAGATCGGCGCCGGGCGCCGGCCGGATGAAGCCGCCGTCGAGCGCGTGCAGCAGCGCCGGCAGCTCGTGATCGGTGCCGAGCAGCCGGTCGAGTTCGGCGCGTCGGGTCGGATCGGCGATGCCGGCCGCATCCAGCATCTGCGCCCGCGCCGCCGCGTCGGGCGGCGCGCCGACCACGTGCAGCCCGTGCGGGATCAGCGCCGCCTCGGTCTCATAGAGGGCAACGCCGAGCCGCTCGATCTCGGCGGCCCGGTCGGCGCGCGGCCA
>DATKQA010000558.1:0-5013 GCA_035523835.1 Candidatus Sulfotelmatobacter sp. | reverse complement strand
TCGTGCGCGCCGGCGCGCCGCTGGAAGTACCGGACGCGCGCGGGACCATCGGCGCCCACAAGGCGCTCATCGACGCCTTTCGCGCCAGGCGGCAGCCCATCTTCTATACCAAGTTCATCGCCCGGCCGGAGCCGTGCCTGTTGTGGGAATGGTCGCCGCAGTGCCAGCCCGATACCAAGTGCTGCTGGAAGGGACACAAGCGGTTCTATGCCGACGTCGGCAAACGGCTGGAATGCACCGACGTCGTCGACGAACTGTCCCCCGCCGCTGTGGACGGCATCGTCGAGAAGTTCGGCTATGGCGCGTTTCACGGCACCGACCTCGGACGGCGGTTGCACGAAAGAGGCGTGGAATCCCTGGTGATCACCGGTACGGTCACGCAGATTTGCGTCGAGGAAACCGCGCGCGAAGCTTTTCATGAAGGCTTCAAGACGACGCTCGCGGCCGATGCCGTGTCGTCGTTCGCCCCGGACCTGCACATGGCAACCTTGAAAAACTTCGCCATGAAGTTCGGCTGGGTCGCGGAGAGTGGAAATGTCATCAGCGGCCTGAGTTGATGCTGGCTGCCAATCTCGGGCTCGCGCGCCGACTCAAGCAGCACAGCACCCTGGTCTTGCTTGGCGCCCTCTGCGTTTTCGGCTGCGTCTTCGTGCCCGACTTCGCCAGGCCGGCGAATCTGGCCAATATCCTGGTGCAATCCTCGGCGCTCGGCGTGCTGGCGGTCGGGCAGACCTTCGTCATTCTGTGCGGCCTGATCGATCTTTCCGTCGGGCAACTGATCGGGCTGGTCGTTGTTCTCTCCAGCGACTACATGGCGGGACACTCGGCACGGACCCTGCCCGCCCTGCTGCTGGCATTGCTGCTCGGCGCCGGCGTCGGCGCCATCAACGGCACCATGGCCAATCGCCTGCGCGTTCATCCGCTCATCCTGACCTTCGGCATGCTGAGCGTGCTGCAGGGGGTCATCTTCGTCTATACCGACCAGAGCATCGGCCTGGTCTCGCCGGAGATTCGCTGGTTGGCGAACGGCGCGCTGGCCGGCATCCCGGTGGCCGCCGTGCTGCTTGTCGTCATCGCGGCGCTGGCCCACCTGGTTCTGCAGCGGACGCGGTTCGGCCGTCATGTCTTCGCCGTCGGCGGCAACGAAGAAAGCGCCCGCCGCGCCGGCGTCGCAACCGACAGGGTCCGGCTCGCCGTCTTCATCATCTCCGGCATCAGCGCCGGCCTTGCCGGACTGCTCGTCGCCGGTCGCCTCGGCACGGGTTATCCCAACGCCGGAACCGGCTTCGAGCTGGATGGCATCGTTGCCGTGGTGCTCGGCGGCACGTCGCTCGCCGGCGGCGCCGGCGGCATAGCCGGGTCGGTCGCCGCCGCCGTGCTGCTCGGCGCCATCAGCAATATTCTCAATCTGCTGGAGATTTCCGCGTTCGTGCAGATACTGTTGAAGGGCGTGATCGTGGTCGGCGCCATCCTGCTGACCGAACCCTTGCGGTTTCGCCGGTGAGCGCGGCGTCGAACCGCCGCGCCGATCGGCTCGGCCGCATCGTGCGCAACGGCAGCATCTGGCTTGTGCTGCTGGTTCTGCTCGGCATCAGCGCCACCTTGTCCGATGCCTTCCTGTCGCCGGTCTACCTCGGCAACGTCGTCCGGCAGGCCGCGCCGATCGGCATCGCCGCCGTCGGCGTCACTTTCGTGATGATCCTGGGCATGGTCGACCTTTCCGTCGGCGCGATCATCTCCTTTGCCGCGGTGTTCTGCGCGGTGCAAATGGACGGCCGGCCGGGAAACGTCGCCACCGCTCTGCTGCTGACCTTGGCCGTCGGCGCGGGTCTCGGCGCGATCAACGGCGTCATCGTCGCCTTCAGCCGCGCCTCGCCCTTCATTCTGACGCTGGGATCGGCCCTCGCCTTCTATGGCCTGACGCAAATCTATTCGGGCGGCACCGCGCGCGGCGCCATCGCACCCGGCTTCCGGGAGTTCTTCAACTTTCGCCTCGCCGAGACGCTGCCGGTCCTGGCGCTGTGTTTCGTGGCCACGGCGCTCCTGGCGATGCTGGCCCTGGCCCTCACCCGCTTCGGCCGCAGCCTCTATCTGATCGGTAGCAATCCGCTCGCCGCGGAAATGTCCGGGCTTTCGCTGGCCGGCACGACGCTGGCCGCCTACATGCTCTCCGGCCTGCTTGCCGCGGCGGGCGGCATCGCGCTTCTGGCGCGCTCCGGCGTCTCGAGCACCTTTGCCGGGCGCGGCCTCGAATTCGACGTGCTTGCCGCAGTCGTGCTCGGCGGTACAACCTTTGAGGGAGGCCGCGGCGGCGTCGCCGGCACCGTCGCCGGCGTGCTGGTGCTGTTCATCGCTTTTAACGTGGTGAATATCGTCGGGCTAAACTACAATTTTCAGCTCGTCGTCAAAGGACTGATCATCATCGCGGCATCAGCCGGCTACATGCGCCTCAATCAGGCCGGCTGAGTCGTATCGCGTCTTAGGATCGGGGGAAATGCCATGAAGCGGATCAAACTTGCCTTGTGCAGCATGGTTTTCGCGGCAGCGCTCATCGGCGGCGGCGCCGTCGCGCAAACCGATCGGGCCGAGCAGGCCAAGCAGATCCAGGAAACCGTGACCACCAGCCAGTTCAAGAAGGCGGGGCCCTATACGGTCGGCGTTTCGGCCGGCTATCTCAGCAATTCGTGGGTCGTCTTCTGCCTGCAGCACATCCGCTACGAAGCTTCGCGGCACAAGGAGATCACCGACGTCATCGTCACCGATGCCGCCTTCAATCCGACCAAGCAGGTCGCCGACATCGAGGACCTGATCAACAAGAAGGTGAGCTTGATTCTCTATTGGCCGGTGGACGAAAAGGCCATCCAGCCGGCGCTTGCCAAGGCGGTGGCGCAGGGCATTCCCACCGTCAACACCGGCGGCGGCTTCACCTATTCGCCGGGAACCGTGTCCAATGCCTTCATCGATCAATGGGCGCTCGGCGAGATGGTGGCCAAGCACCTGGCCGAAGACCTGCACGGCAAGGGCAAGATCTTCGCCATGCTGCCGATTCCCGGCACCACCGCCGCGGTCGACCAGCTTGCCGCGCTGAAGGACGTGCTGAAGAGCTATCCCGGTATCGAGCTCTTGAGCGTCGAGCACGGCGACTGGAATCGGGCGAAGGCGAAGCAGATCACGGAAAACCTGCTGCAGCGCTTTCCGCATATCGACGGCGTGTTCTCACCGGCCGGACAGATGTCGATCGGCGTGGCGGAAGCCTTTGAAGAGGCCGGCCGGCTGAAGGAAGTCACCATGTCGCCCGGCGACGAGTACAACGGCTGGCTCAAGTGGGTGGCCAAGCACCATCAAGGCGGCGCCGTGACCTTCCCGACCAGGGCCGGCCAGGTCGCGCTGCAGATCGGCCTGAAGATTCTGGCCGGCGAGCCGGTGCATCGCGGCACCATCATTCCGTCCGAATATATTCCGCCGAGCCAGGTGGGCAAGTATGTCGAGCTGAACGAGCCGGATGACTGGTGGGCCAGCACGCTGCCGGCGGCCTGGAAACCCAAATCCTGATCCCAAATCCTGATCGACGGGTCGCGCGTCCGCCGTGCCGCTCCTGGAAATTCGCGGCCTGACCAAAGGGTTTCCGGGCGTCACGGCGCTCGCCGACGTGACTATCGATGCGGACGCCGGCGAGGTGCATGCCATCGTCGGCGCCAACGGTGCCGGCAAGTCCACGCTGATGAACATCCTTGCCGGTGTTTTCGCGCCGAGCGCCGGCACGATAAGGCTGGCGGGCGTACCTTTCGCGGCGGCTTCGCCGCGCCAGGCGCGCGATCAGGGCATCAGCATCGTGTACCAGGAACTGACGGTGCTGCCGCGGCTTACGGTCGCCGAGAACGTCTATCTCGGGCGCGAGCCGGTGACCGCCTATGGCCTGCTTGACGCGAGACGGCTGCGCAACGACACGCAGGCCCTGCTGCAGCGCTTCGGCCTCGCCCTGCGGGCCGATGCCATGGTGGGCGACCTGTCGGTCGCGCAACAGCAACTGGTCGAGTTGGCGCGCGCGCTGTCGTTCGATGCGAAAGTGGTGATCTTCGACGAACCGACGGCGGTGCTGTCGCTGGTCGAGCAGCGGCGCCTGTTCGACACCATCGACGGCCTGCGCAAGAGCGGCATCCTGGTGCTCTACGTGTCGCATCGCCTGGAGGAGATTTTCGCCATCGCCGATCGCGTCAGCGTCCTGCGCGACGGGCACCGGATCGCCACGACGCCGATCACGGCGATCGACCGGGCGGAACTGGTTCGGCAAATGATCGGGCATGGCGAAAGGGAGCGTTACGTCGTGCCGGCCGTGCCGAGCGCCGAGCCCTTGCTGCGCGCGCGCTATGGCATCGGCGCCGAGCGCCATGAGCTGCTTCTCCGGCACGGCGAAGTGCTCGGCCTTGCCGGCCTGGTCGGGGCGGGCCGAACCCGGCTGGCGCGCGGCCTCGCCGGACTCGGCGCTGACCCGAGCTTGCGTGTCGAAGTGGCCGGCAAGCCGGTTCGCGGCGGCGACGCCCGCGCGGCGCGGCGCCACGGCATCGTCTACCTCACCGAGAATCGCAAACGGGACGGCCTGTTCGGCAACCTCAGCGTGCTCGCCAACACCACCGCGGCCGATCTGCGGCGCTTCAGCCGCTTCGGCGTGCTGACGCGCCGGCAGGAACGCGCCGCCGCCGGCGGCGTGCTGGCTCAGGTCCGCCTCGTCGCCGCGTCCTTGACGACGCCGGTCAGCAGGCTGAGCGGCGGCAATCAGCAGAAGGTCATCGTCTCCCGCGCCCTGATCTGCCGGCCGCGCATCCTGATCTGCGACGAACCGACGCGCGGCGTGGATGTCGGCGCCAAGGAGGAGATCTACGACATTCTCCTGCGTCTTGCCGCCGAAGGCGTCGGCATCATCCTTATCTCGTCGGAGTGGAAGGAACTGCTGGCGGTGTGTCACCGGCTGCTGGTCATGCGCGACAGCGCCATAGTCGGCGAATGCGGCGCCGA
>DATKQA010000557.1:0-4908 GCA_035523835.1 Candidatus Sulfotelmatobacter sp. | reverse complement strand
CCTTGGGCTTGTCCGTATCGAACAGCGTGACCCGGAGCGATCCCGGCGCGCGCTCGACCTTCTTCACCGTGACCGCGCCGTCGAGCGTGACCTTGTCGCGCATCAGGATGGAGAGCGGCGTCGAACCCAGCGGCACCCGCGTCGTCTGCTTCAATTCATTGTCGTGAAAGACGATCCAGGTGCCGTCGGCGACCACCAGGATCGGCGAGGGCGGCGCATATTCGAAGCGGATGCGCCCCGGCCGCAGCAGATAGAGCCGGCCGTCGCTCAGCGAGCCGTCCGGCGCGATCTGCACGAACTTGGCATCCAAGCTTTTGATGCCGTTGAGATAGTTTTCCACGCGCGTGAGATCGGCCTGGTCCTGGGCGGAAATGGCGGCGTGCGCGCCCGGCGCCAGCAGCAGGCCGGCGCCGACGGCGAGCATGAGCGCCAGCAGGGCGCGGCGGTGGATCGTTTCAGGCATGGCGCCTTATCTGGCATCCGAATGCGGCGCAATCAAGGACCGGTTGTGTCAGCCCGGCGGCGCCGGTGCCGGAATGCTGACATAGCCGGCACCCGCAGCGCCGGGCCGACCGAGCCGGGCGCGAATTTGCCACAGCCGCCAGGTGGCGCGATAGGCCGCCATGTCCGGCACCGTGACCGTGGCGCGGCTTTGCAAGATGCCCTTGGCGCCGCCCCAACTGAACATCGGCAGCATGACGCCGACGCCGATGTCGCTGCCGCTGCGCGGGCCGCCGCTGCCGGCCAGGCCGAACTGCGGTTGCAGGCCGCCGTCCGCCGGGGCGACCACGCTCGTCGTGATTTCGCCCGCGGCGTAGCTGGTGCCGTCGCCGGCGATCAGCGCGGCCGCGGCGAGCGGCTGCGGATCGATCACGGTGATGGCGATGACATTGCCGCTGACGAATGCCGCCGAGGCCGCGGTCGGCGTCACCGTGCGCGGCGCCGGCGCGGCGCAGGCCGCCGCGAGCGCAAGAAGCATTGCGCATGACGCCAGGCGAAATCCGCTGCCGATGGCCACGTTCGGGCGCGGTCAGCGCATGGTCAGGACGGCGGCGCCGGTGATGCGTCCCTCGCGCAGCGCGGCCAGCGCGGCATTGGCCTCGGCGAGCGGAAAGCTTTGCGTCGCCGTCCGCACCGGAACCTGCGGCGCCAGGGCGAGGAACTCCTCGCCGTCGCGGCGAGTCAGGTTGGCCACCGAGCGGATGCTGCGCTCCTGCCACAGGTCGGCATAGGCAAAGCCCGGGATATCGCTCATGTGAATGCCGGCGCAGACCACCGTGCCGCCCTTCGCCGTGGCGCGCAGCGCCGCCGGCACCAGCGCGCCGACGGGGGCGAAAATGATCGCGGCATCGAGCGGCTCCGGCGGCAGCGCCGTCGAAGCGCCCACCCAGGCGGCGCCGAGGTCGCGGGCGAAAGCCTGGCCGGCGGCATCGTCGGCGCGGGTGAAGGCGAAGACTTCGCGTCCCTGATGGCGCGCCACCTGGGCGACGATATGGGCGGCGGCGCCGAAGCCGTAGAGGCCGAGCCGGCGCGCCTCGCCGGCAAGCCGCAGGCTGCGATAGCCGATCAGTCCGGCGCAGAGCAGCGGCGCCGCCTCGACGTCGCTATAGCCGCCGTGCAGCGGGAATACGTAGCGCTGGTCGGCGAGGCAGAACTCGGCATAGCCGCCGTCGAGCGTATAACCGGTGAATTTCGGCCGGTCGCAGAGATTCTCGCGGCCGCTCCGGCAGAAGCCGCATTCGCCGCAGGTGAAGCCGAGCCAGGGTATGCCGACGCGGTCGCCGACGGCGAAACGCTCGGCGCCGGCGCCGGCCGCCGCCACGCGGCCGACGATCTCGTGTCCGGGGATCAGCGGCAGCTTGGGATGCGCCAACTCGCCGTCGCAGACATGCAGGTCGGTGCGGCAGACGCCGCAGGCGGCAACCTCGACCAGCACCTGTCCGGCGGCCGGTTCGGGCCGCGCCATCTCGGTCGCCGCGAGCGGGCGGCCGGGCCCATGCAGCACCATGGCGCGCACGGCCGGCGCCCTCGGCGCGCCGTCCCGTCAGGCGGCGACATCTTCCTTCGGCATGAGGTCATAGGGCAGCTTGAAGCCCGGCAGCTTGCCGAGCCGCTCGGCCCAGGCCTTGACGTTCGGATAGAGGTCGATGCTCATGCCCGCTTCCTCGAGGAAGGCGACCGGCGCCCAGCAGGCGATGTCGGCGATGCTGGCTTCCTTGCCGACCAGGAAGGGCCCCTTGGCCAGCGCCCCGTCCAGCACCTTGAGCGCGACATCGGCCGCGTCGGCGAACACCTTCACCACGTTGGGGTCGGTGTTCGGTGCGAAGCGCTTGTAGAAGCGCGTGCGATAGACGTTGGGCGCGAGCCGGTCCGCTTCCCAGGCCAGCCATTCCTTGGCATGCACCACGCTCGCCTTGTCGTGGCCGCGGAACTTGCCGGCGAGCTCGGACAGATAGTCGAGGATCACGTTCGACTGCACGATGGCATGCTCGCCGTGCTTCAGCGTCGGCACCTGGCCGTAGCGGTTGAGCGCCAGATATTCCGGCGTCTTGTGGGCGCCCTGCTGCAGGCTGATGCTCTTGTAGCCGAACTTGATGCCGCACAGCGCCAGCATCAGTGCCGCCTTGTAGCTCGGACCCGAAAGCCAGAACCCGTACAGGGTGAAGCCGCTCGTCGCCATGGATTGTCCCTCCCTCCGCCGCTGGCATGAAACCGTGCCCCAGACTGACGGCAGCGGCCGGTCGCCGTCAAGGCGGCCGCCGCCCGGCCGCTTCGCCCTGTCGCCGCGCCGCGTCCTGCTCTAGATTGGTCGGCGCAAGGATCGCGCCATGGACCAGATCAGAAATCGCCGCGAGATCATCGATCGCAAAGCCCTGAACGACCGCCTCCAAGCGCTGGCGAACGAACTGCCGTGGGAAGCGCCGGAGCTCAAGCCGCAGGCGCTGGCGGTGCTGAAGGAGGTGCTGGCGGCCGGGCGCGAGGAGGTGCGCCGCCGCTTCGAGGCCGGCACTTCGGGCGCGCTGACGGTGCAATCAAACAGCTTCCTGATCGACCAGCTCATCCGCGCCATCTTCGACCTGGCCACGCTCAACGTGTTCCGGCTGACCAATCCGACCGCCGGCGAGCGGCTGTCGGTGGTGGCGGTCGGCGGCTACGGCCGCGGCGAGCTGGCGCCGCAGTCGGACATCGATCTCCTGTTCCTGTTCCCCTACAAGCAGACGCCCTGGGGCGAGCAGGTGGTCGAGTTCATGCTCTATATTCTCTGGGACCTCGGCCTCAAGGTCGGTCATTCGACGCGTTCGGTCGACGATTGCATTCGCCTCGCCAAGGGCGATCTGACCATCAAGACCGCGCTGCTCGAGGAACGCTATATCTGGGGCGACCAGACGCTCGAGCGCGAGCTGCACGCCCGCTTCCTGAAGGAAGTGGTGGCCGGCACCGGCATCGAATTCATCGAGGCCAAGCTTGCCGAGCGCGACCAGCGGCATCAGCGCATGGGCGATTCGCGCTATGTCGTGGAGCCCAACATCAAGGACGGCAAGGGCGGCCTGCGCGACCTGCACACGCTGTTCTGGATCGCCAAATATCTCTACCAGATCGACAATATCGCCAAGCTGGTCGAGCTCGAGGTGCTGACCGCGGCGGAGTACCGCCGCTTCGTCAATGCCCAGGGCTTCCTCTGGACGGTGCGCTGCCACCTGCACTACCTGACCGGCCGGCCCGAGGAGCGGCTCACCTTCGACGTGCAGGCCGAGCTGGCGCGGCGCATGGACTATACCGACCATGCCGGCGCGCGCGGCATCGAGCGTTTCATGAAGCACTATTTCCTGGTGGCCAAGGATGTCGGCGACCTGACCCGCATCTTCTGCGCCGCGCTCGAGGAGCAGCACAAGCGCAAGCCCCGTTTCCGGCTGTTCCGCCTCGGCCCGCGGCGGAAATCGATCGAAGGCTTCGTCAACGAGGGCGAGCGGCTGAACGTCGCCGACGACAAGCTGTTCACCAGGGAACCGGTGAAAATGCTGCGCCTGTTCCATCTGGCGCAGGAGCGCGGCCTCGACATCCATCCCAAGGCGCTGCAGCTCATCCGCCGCAACCTGAAGCTGATCGACGCCGGGCTGCGCGAGGATGCGGAGGCCAACCGGCTGTTCATGGAGATGCTGACCTCCAAGAACGATCCGGAGACGACGCTCCGCCGGCTCAACGAGGCGGGCGTCTTCGGCCGCTTCATTCCCGACTTCGGCCGCGTCGTGGCGCAGATGCAGCACGACATGTATCACGTCTACACGGTCGACGAGCACACCATCCGCGCCATCGGCCTCCTGTCGCGCGTCGAAAACGGCACGCTGGCCGACGACCATCCCCTGTCGAACCAGATCGTGCACAAGCTGGTGTCGCGCCAGGTGCTCTACATGGCCGTGCTGCTGCACGACATCGCCAAGGGCCGCGGCGGCGATCATTCGGTGCTCGGCCAGAAGGTGGCGGAAAAGCTCTGCCCGCGCGTCGGCATGACGCCGGCGGAAACCGAGACCGTGGCCTGGCTGGTGCGCTGGCATCTCGCCATGAGCTTCACCGCCTTCAAGCGCGACATCCAGGATCCGAAGACGGTGGAGGATTTCGTCCGCCTGGTGCAGAGCCCGGAGCGGCTCCGGCTGCTGCTCATCCTCACCGTCGTCGATATCCGCGCCGTCGGCCCCAATGTCTGGAACGGCTGGAAGGGGCAGCTTCTGCGCGAGCTCTATTACCGGGCCGACGAGGTGCTTTCGGGCGGCACCGCCGGCGACGGCCGCGAACAGCGCGTCGCCGCGGTGCAGGCGGCGCTCAGGGCGAAACTGCCGGACTGGAGCGACGATGAATTCGCCGCCCATGTCCGCCGCCACTATGCCTCCTACTGGCTGTCCTCCGACCTGG
>DATKQA010000556.1:0-7859 GCA_035523835.1 Candidatus Sulfotelmatobacter sp. | reverse complement strand
AGGTGCTGCTCGACAACGCGGCCAGGGCCCAGGATCTCATCGCCACGGCGGCGCCGCTGCTGGCCGACCGCCCCGCGGCCTGCCCGCACGGCTGCGACCGGGCGCTCGACAACGCGCTGATCACGGCGCCCGAGGCGCGCGACCCGGCCCTGGTGGCGAAGCTCGAGGCCGTGGCCGGCCGGCTGCTCAAGGCCTGAGGGGATCGACCGATGCAGGGCATCAAGGCGCTCATCCGCACCATCCCGGACTATCCCCACAAGGGGATCATGTTCCGCGACATCACCACCTTGCTGCGCGATCCCCGGGGCTTTCGCAAGACCGTGGACGAGCTGGTGCAGCCGCACGCCGGGGTGCGCATCGACAAGGTCGCCGGCATCGAGGCGCGCGGTTTTATCCTCGGCGGTGCCGTGGCGCACCAGCTTGCCGTCGGCTTCGTGCCATTGCGCAAGCGGGGCAAGCTGCCGCACCAGACCATCGGCCAGGACTACCAGCTCGAATACGGTAGCGACCGGGTGGAAATGCACGTGGACGCCATCGAGAACGGCGACAATGTGCTGCTGGTCGACGACCTGATCGCCACCGGCGGTACCGCCGAGGCGGCGATCAAGCTGATCCGGCGCGCCGGCGGCGAGGTGATCGGCTGCTCCTTCGTCATCGACCTGCCCGACCTCGGCGGCCGGCGGCGGCTGGAGGAGATGGGGGTCAAGGTGCTGGCGCTCTGCGAGTTCGAGGGCGCCTGAGCGGTGCTGCCGGGACATCTGTCGCGCTGCCGGAAAAATCCAGGAAAAACAATATGCTTGAAGGGAATGAGACCGGCCGGCCGGCGGCCGGCGCGCGGACGCAATTCGCAGTTGCGGTAGCAATCCCCGCGTTAACAAAAATTGAATCGCGCGCACGAATATTGTGCGTCTTCTTTGACAAGCCCGTGAAACCTATCGCATCATCTTGTCCAGGGGCCGACCCGGACACGGAAATCCCGGTTCTGCGCCCGTAAGCGGGGGATGCAGGGATGTGGTGGGAGCGCCTCGGTGTCGCCCCGGTGCGGCCGCAGGATGCAGACGACAACTGGCATAGCGCCGATTTGGTCCTGAAGTCGGTCACCCAGCTTGAGCGGGCGGTCAAGGCGGGGGCTGGCGCCGGCGCCGTGGCCTGGTGGGTAACGCCTTGGGAAAACACGGCAAAAGGACCTCAGGCAACACTGACGGTCTATTTCGCCAAGCGCACGCACGCGAAGAACTTCCAGGCGCGTCCGCCGATCGCGCAAAAGCGCTGAGGCCGCCGCCTTCACTTGGGCGTGGCTGAGGGCTCGGGGCCGGCGTCCGGCGCCTCCAGCAGCTTGTGCAACTGCCGCAACGCGTCGGCATCGGCATCCGACACGGCCCAATAGGCCATGTTGTCGTGTGTCCAATGCAAGAGGTTGTAGCCGCGCCTGGTCGTGCTGCTGTCCGCCGCTCCGCCGTCGGCTGCGGCGACGAAGACGTTGATGACGTGGGCGCCATGGCGATAGACCAGCGCCGCCACCGGCTTCTCATCGAGATAGTCGAGCCGCCCGCCGACCAGGGGAAAACCCTGTGCCGCCAGGTCCTTGACCGGCGGCGACAGGTCGAGCTTGCCAGCGAACCAGGGCTTCACCGTGTGCTGGTTGGAGGAGGCGACGTCGGTCAGGTGACCGGCCAGCAGCGAGCGCAGGTGGTCGTCGATCGCCTGGTCGGCGATGGCATTGCCGGCAGGCGGGCGGGAGGCGTAATAGGTCACGCCCGACGAGGTCACGATGGCCAGCAGCAATGCCGCGGCCACGGCCAGCGGCTGCCAGGCGGTCGCGCGGCGGGGCAGCAGCCTCAGGTGCGCCGCCGGCGGCGGTTCAACCTGGCCGAGGCCGGCGGCGCCGCGCAGCCGCGCTTCCAGGCCGGCCGGCGCCGCGTGGAAGCGGGCATGTTGGCGAACGGCCGCCTGCAAGGCCTGCTGTTCCGCCAGCAATGCGCGGCAGCCGGCGCAGCCGCTGACATGGGCCTCGAAGGCCAGGCTCTCGGCCAGCGCCAGTTCGCCGTCGATATAGCCGTGCACCAGCATGGGCGTCTGTTTGCAGTCCATGGCTATTCCCTGCTCATTGCCGGCGCCAGCGCTTCCCTCAGCAGCCGTCGCGCCCGTGCCAGCCGCGACATGACCGTGCCGATCGGCACCCCGGCGATCTCGGCAATCTCCTTGTAGGAAAGCTCCTGCAACTCGCGCAGCACCAACGCCTCGCGGTAGAGCGGCGGCAGACCCGCAATGGCTTGGTTCAGCATGTCGCGGTCGACGTTGCGCATGGCCTGGCTTTCCGGATTCGCCTCTCCGTCGCCGCAAGCTGCCGCTCCCGCCCGAGCATCGATGACCACGGCCGCCGCCTCGTCCAGCGGCACCATCTCGCCCGGGCGGTTGCGTCCGAGCCAGGTGAAGCAGCTTCGCCGCACGATGGCGAGCAGCCAGGCGCGGCCGCTGCCGCCGTTGTAGCCGTCGAAATATTTGAACGCGCGCAGGTAGGCCTCCTGCACCACGTCCTCGGCATCGTGCTCATTGCGCGTCAGCCAGCGGGCCAGGTTGTAGGCCGCGTCCAGATGCGGCATGGCGAAGCGTTCGAAGCGACGATTGCGGTCGGCCTCCGTTCCCAAACCTTCGGCTCCTGCGGCTGCGGCGAAATGCCGGCGGCTCCAGGCAAGACCGCGGCGGGCCGAATTCTATTCCCGCCCGCTGGCCGCCGAAGCGGAAATATTTCGGGCCGGGCGACGCCCGATGCCGGCGAATTCCGGGAATAGAGCGCGCCGAGCCGCGGTCTTGTCCGGTAACCGCGCCGTTTTGGCGCTTTGCCGGAGGCACTGAGATGACGTTCGAGATCAACCGCAAGGATTTCCTGAAGCTCGCCGGGCTCGGCGGCGTGGTCTTCGCTTCCAGCCTCGGCCCCTGGGGCCGCGCGCTCGCCGCAGCGGGACAAGATTTTTATTTCGTGCAGATGACGGATTCGCACTGGGGCTTCGAGGGGCCGCCCAATCCGGAAGCCAAGAACACCTTGAAGCGCGCGGTCGCGGCGGTGAACGCTTTGCCCGAACAGCCGGACTTCATCATGTTCACCGGCGATCTCACCCATGCCGCGCCGGACGACAAGGAACGGGCGCGGCGCATGGCGGAATTCAAGAGCATCGTCGCCGACCTCAAGGTGAAGGATGTGCGCTTCATCCCCGGCGAGAACGATGCCGGGCTCGACGGCGGCGCCATGTACAAGAGCATGTTCGGTGCCGGCAACTACAGCTTCGAGCACAAGGGCGTGCATTTTGTCGCGCTCGACAATGTGTCCGATCCCAACGGGCTGATCGGCGACAACCAACTGCAATGGCTGCAGGCCGATCTCGCCCGGCTCGACAAGGCGGCACCGATCGTCGTCTTCGCGCATCGGCCGCTCTTCGCGCTCTATCCCCAGTGGGACTGGGCGACCAAGGATGGCGACAAGGCGATCCAGATCCTGTCGGCCTACGGCAATGTCACGGTGTTCTACGGCCATATCCACCAGGAACACCATCAGATGACCGGCAAGATCGCGCACCACGCCGCGGAATCGCTGATCTTCCCGTTTCCCCTGGCCGGCTCGCAGGCGAAGAAGACGCCGGTGCCCTGGGATGCGGCGCATCCCTTCAAGGGTCTCGGCTTCCGCTCCGTCGAGGCGGATAACGCCGGCTTGAAGTTCACCACCGATCCGATCGCCTGAGCCGCCGCTCCGTTCCGGAAGAATGGCATGACGATGCCGTCGCGTCCGCTCGGCTGCTTGTTGGCCCTTGTCTTGCTCGCGCCGGCGGCGGCCCTGGCCGCGGATGCCGCACAAATCGCGCGCGGCAAATACCTGTTCGATGCCGCCGGCTGCGGCAGTTGTCACGGCGGCGACCAGCCCGACACCGGCCCCGCCGGCGGTCTCGGCCTCGATACCCCCTTCGGCCGCTTCTACGTGCCGAACATCACCCCGGACAAGCGGTACGGCATCGGCGCCTGGAGCGAGGCGGATTTCCAGGCGGCACTGCGTGACGGCATCGGCCCCGGCGGCGAGTATCTTTTTCCGGTCTTCCCCTACACGTCGTTCACCCGGCTCAGCGACGGCGACATCGCCGACCTCTATGCCTATCTCATGAGCCTGCCGCCGGCGGCGGTGGCCAACAAGCCGCACGCGGCGACGCCGCCCTTCGGCTGGCGCCGGCTCCTGGTCTTCTGGCGCGGCCTGTTCTTCCGCCGCGGGCCGCTGCAACCCGATGCGGGCCAGAGCGCGGCATGGAACCGCGGCAACTATCTGGTGCACGCCGTGGCTCATTGCGAGGAATGCCACACGCCGCGCAACCTGCTCGGCGCCATCGAACCGGACAGGGCCTTCTCCGGCAACATCGGCGGTCCCGACGGACAGAACGCGCCGAACATCACGTCCGACAAGGCGACCGGCATCGGCGACTGGTCGGTCGCCGACATCGAGCTGCTGCTGAAGACCGGCATCACGCCGGACTCGGACCAGGTCGGCTCCGGCATGAAGGCGGTCGTGCGCGGCACCGCCAAGTTGACCGCCGCCGACCGTCACGCCATAGCGGTCTATATCAAGAGCCTGCCGCCGATTCGCGTCGACCTGCCGCCGAAGCCTCCCGCGTGATCCTCGCGCCGCTCTGGCCCTCGCGCTCAGCCCAGGTTCTTGGCCAGGAAGGCGAGGGTGCGCTCGCGGGCGAGCTTGGCGGCGGCGGCGTTGAACTGGCCGCGATGATCGCAATTGAAGCCGTGGTCGGCCTCGTAGATGTGCACCGTCACCTCGGGATGCGCCTTCTGCACCTTGGCGACGTCGGTCAGCGGGATCGAGGCGTCCTTGTCGCCGAAATGCAGCATGACCGGACAGGCGAGCTTTTCGTCGGCGAATTGCGCCACGGCGCCGCCATAGTAGCCGACCGCGGCGGCGAGGCCTTTGGCGCGGGCGGCGGCCAGCCAGACCACCGAGCCGCCCCAGCAATAGCCGACGATGCCGACCTTGCCGGCGCCTTTGGCCGCATCGACCGCCGCCTGCGTATCGAGCATCGCCTGCTCCCAGGGCACCTTCATGCGGATGTCGCGGCCGCGGCCGATGTCGGCCTGGCTATAGCCGAGCTCCACGTTGCGCTCGGCGCGATCGAACAGCGCCGGCGCGATGGCGAGGTAGCCGTCGGCAGCGAAGCCTTCCGCCACTTCGCGGATGTGCGAATTGACGCCGAAGATCTCCTGCACCACCACCATGGCGCCCTTCGGCTTGCCTTTCGGCTCGACCCGATAGGCGGCGAATTGATGGCCGTCGCCGGCCTTGAGCGTGATGTTGGCTCCCATGGTGCGGTTCTCCGTCAGTTGCCCTCTTTGGGGCGGCGATTATACAGGGCGATCGAAATCAGGCTCATCACGGTTTCGTCGTTCTGGTTGAGCACTTCGGTCCTGAACTTGCAGACGCCGAGGTTCGGCCGGCTGCGGGAGGGAATCTTCTCGATGCAGGTCTGGCGCACATGGATGCGGTCGCCCGGCCGCACCGGCTTGAGCCAGCGCAAATCGTCGAACCCGGGCGAGCCGGTCGAGGAAATCTTGCCGGTGAAGCTGTCGACCATGAGCCGCATGGTCATCGCCGCGGTATGCCAGCCGGAGGCGATCAGCCCGCCGTAGATGCTGGCCTTGGCGGCGCCCTCGTCGATATGGAAGGGCTGCGGATCGAACTCGCGGGCAAAGGCGATGATCTCGTCGCGCTCGACCAGCTTGCCGGCGGTCAGCCGCACGTCGCCGACCACGACATCTTCGAAATATTGCATCGCCTCACCTCACGCCGCGGCCGGCCGGCGGGCATACAAGCCGAGGCCCTTCATGGTCAGCACCGCTTCCTGCCTCTGGTTGGTCATGGTCCAGAGGATGCGGATGGTGCCGCGATCCGGCTTGCTGCGGGAAGGCGTCACTTCCAGCACTTCGATGCGCAGGCGGAGGTCGTCGCCCGGCCGCACCGGCTTCAGCCAGCGCGTTTCGTCGACGCCGGGCGAGCCGAGGCTCGACGCCATGCCGATCAGGCCGTCGACCGACATGCGCATGCAGATCGCGGCGGTATGCCAGCCCGAGGCGATGAGCCCGCCGAACATGGTCTGCTTCGCTGCCGCCTCATCGATATGGAAGGGCTGCGGATCGTATTTCTCGGCGAAGGCGATGATCTCTTCCCTGCTGACATGGCGCGGGCCCATGTCGAACACCTGACCGACGCGAAAATCATCGAAATAATATTTGATCATCCCTCACCTTCGTCCGTTGCAGCGAATGGGCGCAGCGCGGAATTTGTAGCCGGTTTTTGCCATGCCGTCCCATCGCTTTTCGCCCGAATTGCCGCGGCCGCGGCGAATGGCTAGTCTCGCCGGGCACGCCGGTGGGAATGAGATCGCTGAGGGAGGAACATCATGCGCCTGCAGGGCAAGATCGCCATCGTTACCGGAGCGGCTTCCGGCATCGGCGCCGAAAGCGCGCGCCTCTTTGCGGGCGAGGGCGCCAGCGTCCTGGCGGTGGACCGTTCGGCGGCGGCGCTCGAGGAGCGGCACGGCGCCGCCGAGTCCATCCGCATCTGCGCCCAGGACCTGGCCGAAGCGGAGGCGCCGGCGCGCATCGTCGGCGCCGCGGTCGAAGCCTTCGGCGGCCTCGACATCCTGTTCAACAACGCCGGCGTATCGCACAACGCGCTGGCTGAACTGACCAGCGACGAGGATTGGGACCGGGTCTTCGCGGTCAACAGCCGCGCCGTCTTCCGCATGTGCCGGCAGGCGATTCCGGTGCTGCGCGCCGCGGCGGTCAAGTCGGGCCGCGCCCGCATCATCAACACCGCCTCCGTGATGGCCTTCGATACCGACATCGGCCTTGCCGCCTATACCGCCTCGAAACATGCCGTCGCCGGCCTGACCAAGACCCTGGCGCTGGAACTCGGCAAGTTCGCCATCACCGCGAACTACATCCTCCCCGGTGCCATCTATACCGGGATGACCAAGCGCAATTTCGACCAGGATCACATCCGCAAGGTGTGGGAAAAGAAGGCGGCACTGCGCCGTCTCGGCCAGCCGATCGACATTGCCCGCGCCGCCCTGCTCCTGGCCAGTCCGGAGGCGGACTTCATCACCGGGCACGGGCTGGTGGCCGACGGCGGTCTCACCTTGCGCACCTGAAGCGGGCCGGCTGCCCGCCGGCCGCTGCGTCGGAGCCGGCGGTAGCCGCCGTCACAGCCGGGGCGGAATCGCCGATATCGGCGTGCCGGCCGTCACACCGCGCCGCGCGCAATTGTGAGCGCGACGACAGCACCGGCCGCGGTGGAAGGCGTAGGCTGACCGCCGTCGAAATGCCAGCGGCCCGGGAGGGCATGCCGTGAAACTCGCCGAAAGCACCTTGCTTGCCGAACGCGCAGCGCCGCGGATGCAGTTCGCCGGGACGTGCCGTCATCCGCGGGTATTCGGCCACGCGCTGAGCGTATCGATCGAGGGCCGCAGCTACCAGACCCTCGACTGGTCGCTCGCAGGCTTCCGCGTCAGCGACTTCCATCGCGCGCTGGCGCCCGCGCAGCAGATCAGCGGCCTCGTCGTCGGGCGGAGCGGCATTCGCGACGGCGAGTTCACCGCCGAGATCGTTGAGGCGGGAATCGGCGGCGTCGTCTGCCGCTGGCTGGACATTTCCGCCGATACCCTGGCTTCGATGGCGATCGTGAAGGCGAGCTGATCAGGCGTTGAAGCGGAAGTGCATGACGTCGCCGTCGCGCACCACGTAGTCCTTGCCCTCGAGGCGGAAGCGGCCGGCTTCCTTGGCGCCGGCCTCGCCGTTGCCGGCGACATAGTCGT
>DATKQA010000555.1:0-2293 GCA_035523835.1 Candidatus Sulfotelmatobacter sp. | reverse complement strand
CGCTCCAGCAGCAGGTCGAACGGCGCATTCTCGGCCAGGCCACGGAACGAGACCGCGAAGCCGTGCGCGCGTTGCAGCGCTGCGGTGCGCATCAGGTGGAACAGTGGCACCAGGGAGCCTTTGCCGGTCAGGCATTCGTGCAGCAGCGCGCGCAGCCGCGTCCGGCCGGGCGGAGCAAGCGCGGCGTCGGCGGCAAGGGTTTCCTGCGCCAGATCGAGCACGCGCTGCTCGGCGCAGGTCGGCGCCCGCTGGGTCGCGCCGCGCGCGAACCGGTCGAGCGACAGTTCCAGGCTGTGCCGCTGCACCACCGCCCGGCGGACATGCGGGCCGGCGGCGGCGATCTGGCCGAATTCGGCGATGCGGCGCGCCCAGGCGGTCGCGCCGGCAAGACGGATGAATGCTTTGGCGGTAGCCGCCGCGCGAGAATCGCTGGTCATGGTGTGCGCCCAGACAGAGCGCAGGCGGCCGGCAGGAACAACCGGGCGGACCTGCACCAAATGTCCGCCCAACAGACGGGACCGGATCGGTCCGGATTTAATCATCCATGCCGCAGTGCGGCAAGACGGGTTGTCTGACAGGCAACCTAGTTTCGCGGCAGGCGAGCGCGGCTCGGCGCGTCCGGGTTTTGCGCGCGATGGCGCAACAAATGGTCAGCAAGCACGCAGGCAACCATCGCTTCGCCGACCGGGACGGCGCGGATGCCGACGCAGGGATCGTGCCGGCCCTTGGTTGCGATCTCCACATTGTGACCCGTACGGTCAACTGCGCTGCGCGGCGTCAGGATGGAACTCGTTGGCTTGACGGCAAAACGGGCGACGATCGGCTGGCCGGTGGAGATGCCGCCGAGGATGCCGCCGGCGTGATTGGAGGTGAAAGCGACCTCACCATCCTGCATGTGCATCTCGTCGGCGTTCGCTTCGCCGGAGAGCGCCGCGGCAGCGAAACCCTCGCCGATCTCCACGCCCTTGACTGCGTTGATGCCCATCAGCGCGCCGGCGAGGTCGGCGTCCAGCTTGGCGTAGATCGGCGCGCCCAGACCGGGCGGCACGCCTTCGGCCACCACTTCGATCACCGCGCCGCAGGAGGAGCCGCGCTTGCGCACGTCGGCGAGGTAGGTTTCCCAATCGGCCGCCGCCTGCGCGTCCGGGCAGAAGAACGGGTTCTCGTCCACCGCCGCCCAGTCCCAGTTGTCGCGATTGATGCGGAGCGGGCCGAGTTGCACCAGGGCGCCGCGGATGGTCACGCCGGTCAGGATCTTTCTCGCCACTGCCCCGGCGGCCACCCGCGCCGCTGTCTCGCGCGCCGAGCTTCGGCCGCCACCACGAAAATCGCGGATGCCGTATTTCAGTTCGTAGGTCAGGTCGGCATGGCCGGGCCGGAATTTTGCGGCGATCTCGCCGTAGTCCTTCGAGCGTTGATCGACGTTGTCGATCTGCAAGGCGATCGGTGTACCGGTCGTCTGGCCCTCGAACACGCCGGAGAGGATTTTGACGGCGTCCGGCTCCTGCCGCTGGGTGGTGAATTTCGACTGGCCGGGGCGGCGGCGATCGAGCCAGGGCTGGATGTCGGCCTCGCCGAGCGCGATGCGCGGCGGGCAGCCATCCACGACGCAGCCCAACGCCGGCCCGTGGCTCTCGCCCCAGGTGGTGACGCGGAACAGGTGGCCGAAGGTGTTGTGGGACATGCTCAGTCGGCGACGGTGATGTCCGGCGCCTCCGGGTTCTTCATGCCGACGACGTGGTAGCCGCAATCGACGTGATGCACCTCGCCGGTCACGCCGGCGGCGAGGTCAGAGAGCAGATAGACGCCGGCGCCGCCGACATCCTCGATCGTGGTGTTGCGGGCGAGCGGCGAATTGTACTGGTTCCAGCGCAGGATGTAGCGGAAATCGCCGATGCCGCCAGCCGCCGCGAGGGTGCGGATCGGCCCGGCGCTGATCGCGTTGACACGGATTTGCGCCTTGCCGAGATCGGCGGCGAGGTAGCGCACCGACGCCTCCAGCCCGGCCTTGGCGATGCCCATGACGTTGTAGTGCGGCACGACCTTCTCCGCACCGTAATAGGTCAGCGTCAGCACGGAGCCGCCCGGCCCCATCATCGCGACAGCGCGGCGGGTGACGGCGGCGAAGCTGTAGCAGGAGATGTCCATCGCCTGGAGGAAGGCAGCGCGGGGCGTATCGACGTAGCGGCCGCGCAGGAACTGCTTGTCGGCGTAGCCGATCGCGTGGACGAGGAAGTCGAGCCGGTCCCAGCGTTCGGCGATGGCGGCGAAGGCGGCGTCGATGCTGGCATCG
>DATKQA010000554.1:0-2508 GCA_035523835.1 Candidatus Sulfotelmatobacter sp. | reverse complement strand
GAGGCGTCGGCCTTGGCGATTTCCTCGATGGCCTGCACGTAGTCGACCGGCGAAACCTCGTCGCCGCCATAGGCGCGCGGCAGCAGCATCCGCCATAACCGTGCCGCATGCAGGGCCTCGACCAGGTCGGGCGGCAGCTCGCGGTCGGCCTCGATGCGCGCCGCCGCAGCCGCAATAAGCGGCGCCAGACTGCGTGCACTGGCGACACAATCTACTCTGGCCCTTTCATCCATGGCTGGTGCGCTCCCGGAACCGCCCGCCGGTCATTCTTACCTGCCGCGGCAAAAGCGGTCCATCGGCTCAGGTAGCCCCGGCAGCCGGCCATTGAACCTCGACAAGGCCGCCGTCGACCAAGTCAAAATGGGCCCCGTCCAAGGGAGAAACCGATGCAGCGCCGGAACCTCCTGGCCGCAATGGTCAGGTTCGCTTGCGCCACTCCGCCGATTCCGAACCTTGCTCTCACCGCGGCGGAGAAAGCCGAAGAGGAGAAGGCCGCCGCGGCCCGTGCCGCCGCGCAGGCTGCCAGAGTCGCCTATCATCTGTCCGATCTGGACAAGGTCGATTTCGTGCTCGGCAATATCCATAACCACTACGCCGGCATGAATAGCGTCGGCCAAGTGACCATCGCGCTCGTGGTGCATGGTCCGGCGCTGAAGGCGTTCCATGCTGCCACCGCCACAGCCAAGGTGAACAACCATGTGGCGGAATTGCGCAGCCGGGGCCTTGAACTCGCCGCCTGCATCAACACGATGCGTGCCCAGAACGTGACGCTCGGGGACCTGTTGCCGGGGTTCGGCGTCGCCGAGCAAGGCGGCGTCGTGCGGTTGGCGCAATTGCAGTCGGCAGGCTACGCCTATTTAAGGCCGTAAGGCGTTATTCTTCGCCGAGCATTTCCTGGCGCCTTCGCTCCAGTGCCGCCGAATACCGCCGCAGCACGTAGGCTTCGGTCAGGACCCCGATGACGCGGCGGTCGAGATAGGAATCGACGACGGCGAGCGCTTCGGCCTCGGCGCGGTCAAACGCCAGCACGGCTTCCTTGACCGCCATGCTCGGCAGCAGCATCTCGTCGGTATAGTGCAGGAATTCCTTGATCGCCTGCTCCGCCGTCACCTCGGCCGAGTGGATGTCGGCGACGTGCAGCAGCCCGGCATAGCGGTCGGCCTCGTCCACCGCCACCACATAGGCCACCGAACCGAGCGGAAAAGCCTCCCGGAAGGCGGCGACATTGGTTGAAGCGTGGACTGTTTGCACGTCCTGCCGCATCATCCGGCCGACCGTCAGTTCGCGCATCCAGCCGATATCGGCGGCGCTGCGAATGGTCTCGCCGCGCAGATGGAAGCGCCAAGTGGCGAACGAGTAACCGAACACTTCGCGCGTGACTTGTGCGGCGATGATGACGGAGATGAGCACCAATGTCGTGAGCCAGAGGTCGCCGGTCGTCTCCAGCGCGATGAAGATCATGGTCAGCGGGCCGCCGATGACCGACGCCGCGAGCGCGCTCATGCCGATCACCGCATAGGCGTTCGGATCGAAATAGTAGGTCGGAAACAGGGTGGTGAGGGCCACCGCGAGCAAATGACCGCCCAGCGATCCGATCAGCAGCGACGAAAAGAACAAACCGCCGCGAAATCCGGAACCGAGCGAGGCGACTGACGCGACGATCTTGAGCACGAAAACCAGCGCCACGGTGCGGATGGAGAGGTCCAGGACGCCAATGATGCGAAGCGCGCCGTGGCCGGAGGACATGACCTGCGGAGAGGCAATGGCGAGAAGGCCCACCACTGCGCCGCCGATCATCGTTCGCACGGTGGGGCGCGTGCGTAGGCGCGCGAACAGCCACTCGGACAGCGCCACGCAGCGCATCATCAAGATTCCGAGAATCGCCGCCAGCAAGCCGAGCATGGCAGCGATGATGAGGTCGTGGCCGAGGATGGGCATCTTCTCCGGCGGGACAACGCCGATCTCGGCCGGCGAGAAGGCGTGCGCAACCAGGAAGCCGATCAGGGCCGCAATGCCGACCGGGGCGAGAGTGTTGGGCGAATAGCTGCCGATAATCAGCTCGAAGCCGTAGAAGGCGCCGGCCAGCGGCGCGCCGAATGCTCCGGCAATGCCGGCAGCGGCGCCACAACCGACGAGGACTCGCAGGTCTCCGCGCCGCAATCGAAAGGCAATGCCGATGCGCGAGGCGATGCCGCTCGCCGCCTGCGTGTAGCCGGCCTCGAGTCCGACAGATGCGCCGACGCCGCTCGACCAGATGGTCTGCAACGCGACGATCAGGCTGCCCGTGAGCGACATGCGCCCGCCGTGCAACGCGTTGGCTTCGATGGGATCGATTTCCCGCTCGGGCCTCCAACGTTTGATCAGTTCGCTGGCAATGCCAAAGAGGAGGCCTCCCAGCAGCGGCACCGACAGCGCCAGCACAGGATTAAGCTTCAGTTGCGCCGATAATCTTTCGGCCGTCTCCCAATGGAAATTCGACAAGCGCTCGGTCGGCGGCAGATCGAAAAA